>NZ_JBQLZP010000070.1:0-4318 GCF_052168335.1 Roseicyclus sp.
TTCAGGCCCCGGTTGGCGAGGATCGCCGCATCGCTGACAGCGCCCGCATAGGCGCCGACGTCACCGCGCAGGAAGGCCACCGCGGCCGTGCCGCCGTCGCCCACGGGCAGGAAGGTGTAGTCCTCTCCCTCCGCCATGCCCGCGTCGTTCAGGATCGCGCGCGCGAACGAGACTTCCGCGCCGTCCGCCGTGCCGACGCCGATCACCCGCCCCTCGAGGTCGGCGGGCGCGTTGAACTCCGATTCCTCCCGCACGAGAAGGCCGAAGACGCTCTTGGGATAGAGGTTGTAGATGAACACCACGTCGAGGCCGCGGGCGCGCGCGCCGAGCACGGGGCCCGGTCCGGGCGCGCCGATCTGGGCCTGGCCCGCCGACATCGCCTGCAGCACCTGCGACGAGCCGTCGACCGCCTGCACGTCGACGTTCAGGCCTTCCTCCGCGAAGTAGCCCTCTCCGATGGCCGCCCACATGGGCGCCCAGGTGATCGCGGACGGGTTCGGAACCGCCACGGTGATGTCCGTCTGGGCCGCCGCCGGCAGCGCGAGGCCGACCGCCGCGACCGCCGACAGGGCCGCGGCCCTGAGCTGTCCGGAGATACTCTTGCCGAGTTGCATGATCTGTTGTCCTCCCATGTCGCGCGGCTTGACCCTCCCCGGTCGCCGCTGCGGAAACATCATATATGATTCGAGCGTTCTTCCTAGCTTTGTATATATTTGTGAGGGGTTGACCCGCGCAGAGTGGCGCTAAATGCCAATAAAACATGGGTATTTGCCGATGTGGCGGGCGAAAGGGAAATATATTATCCTGCCCCAAAGCGGGATCATGAGGGAGGAAGGAACGCATGACCGACTACGCCGTGGAGGCCCCCGGGCAGGCCGTGTTGCCCATCGTCGGATCGGACCAGGTGTTCCCGGTGCGGCGCATCTACTGCATCGGCAAGAACTACGTCGCCCATATCCACGAGATGAACGCCGACGAGCGCGACCCGCCGGTGATCTTCATGAAGCCCGCGGACGCCATCGTCGCGGAAGGCGGCGAGATCCCGTACCCGGTCTTCACCGGCAACTTCCACTACGAGGGCGAACTCGTCGTCGCCATGAAGTCGGGCGGCTACAACATCCCCGAGGCGGAGGCCTATTCCCACATCTTCGGTTATTGCGTCGGCCTGGACATGACGCGCCGCGACCACCAGGCGGCGGCGCTGGCCAAGGGCCTGCCCTGGGAGGTGACGAAGGCCTTCGACCACTCCGCGCCGATGGGCCCGATCTCGCGCGTCGAGGATGTCGGCCACATCGACGACCACGTCCTGCGCACGAAGATCAACGGCGAGGTGCGGCAGGATGCCAACGTCAACCTGATGATCTGGAACACGCGCGAGATCATCGCGAAGATCTCCGAACAGCACGAGCTGAAGGCGGGCGACCTGATCATGACGGGCACGCCCGCGGGTGTCGGCGCGGTCGTCACCGGCGACGTGATCGAGGTCGAGGCCGAGGGGCTCGCGCCGCTGAAGGTGACCATCGGGGCGCCCGCGGCGTGACGGGGCGCCGGGCCCGGATGCTGCCGCCGCGCCCGCCCCGGAGGAGGGGGGCGGCGCGGGGCCTGGCGCGTCCGGGTCCGGCCGTCCCGGCGGAGGCAAGACAGGGGAGGACGGCATGAGCGGCGAGAAACTAGGCATCATCGGCACGGGCCGGATGGGGACGGCCTTCGCGACGCGGCTGGCGGGCCTCGGCCACGAGGTGCGGGTCTGGAACCGCACGCCGGAGCGGACGGCGAAGGCGGTGGAGGCGGGCGCGACCCGCGCCGACAGCCTCGCCGACCTCGTCGCCTCTTCCGACATCCTCGTCAGCTCGCTGACCGACAAGGCCGCCATCGACGCGGCGATCGGCGACGGCCTTCTCGGGCAGGGGATCGGCGGCAAGCTCTGGATCGAGATGAGCACGCTCCTGCCCGACGCGCAGCAGGCGCTCGAGGCGGCGGCGCGGGACGCGGGCTGCGACTATCTCGAATGCCCCGTCGGCGGCACGGTCGGCCCCGCGCTCAAGGGCGCGCTGCTGGGCATGGCGGGCGGCACCGAGGCCGCGTGGGAGCGCGGTCGCCTGGTGCTCGAGGGCCTGTGCAAGCGGGTCGAGCATCTGGGGCCCGTGGGCGCGGGCTCGGCCATGAAGCTCGCCGTCAACCTGCCGCTCGCGCTCTACTGGGCGGGCATGGGCGAGGCCTTGTCGCTCCTCGAGGGGTCGGGCGTGCCCTTGGGCCGCGCCGCCGACATCATGTCGGACAGTTCGGGCGGCCCGGCGGTCCTGAAGAACCGGCTCGAGGTCGTGACGGCGACGCTCGAGGGGCGCGACCAGCCCGGCACCTTCGACGTCAACGGCCTGCGCAAGGACCTGCGCCTCGCGCTCGACTGGGCCGCGCGGGGCGGAACGCCCATGCCGCTCTCGAACGCGGCGCTCGCGCTCTACGACGAGGCGGTCGCGGCGGGCCTCGGCGGCTACGACGGGTCGAGCCTGACGCGCCACATGGTCGGGGGCTGAGGCGGTGCCGCCCCGGCGGTTCCGCTGATGGGGCTCGAGGCGCTTCTGGGCGATCCCTCGGCGCTGGTGATGCTCGCCCTGACGCTCATCGGGGCGGGGGCCGCCATCGGGGTTCTCGCGGGCCTCTTCGGCGTCGGCGGCGGCGCGATCAGCGTGCCGGTCTTCTACGAGAGCTTCCTGCGCTTCGGCCTCGATCCCGACCGGGCGATGCCGCTCGCCGTCGGCACCTCGCTCGCCATGATCGTGCCGACGGCGATCCTGTCGGCGCGCTCCCACGCGGCGAAGGGGGCGCTCGACATGGACCAGCTCCGGGCCTGGACGCTGCCGGTCCTCGGCGGCGTGATCGCGGGCAGCGTCGTCGCCCGCTTCGCCCCGGCCGAGGTCTTCCAGGCGGTCTTCGTCGCGATCTCGGCGACGATGGCGGCGCGCCTCCTCCTCGCGGCGGGCGCGAAGCCGATCCGCGACGGCATGGGCCGCGTGGGCAACCTGGGCTTCGGCGCGCTCGTCGGGCTCCTCTCGGCGCTCATGGGGATCGGCGGGGGGGCGATCTCGAACCTGATCCTCACGCTCCACGGCTGGACGATGCACCGCGCGGTCGCGACCTCGGCGGGCGTGGGCGTCCTGGTGGCGGTGCCGGGGACCGTCGGATACGTGCTGGCGGGCTGGGGCCAGCCCGGGCTGCCGCCCGACGCGCTCGGCTACGTCTCGGCCAGCGCGCTGGTGCTGACGCTGCCGACCGCGCTCCTGACGACGCGGCTCGGCGTCCGCTTCGCACACGCGCTCGACCAGGCGACGCTGAAGCGGCTCTTCGGGCTGTTCCTGCTCGCGGTCTCGATCCGCTTCGTGATCGCGCTCCTCTGAGCGGGATCAGTTTGGCCCCGTGCGCCAGGCGGCCCAGTCCTCGGGCGTGTCGAGGTCGGTGAGCGCACGCCGCCCCTTCAGCGGCACGAGGCGCACGCGCTCGGCGTGACGCCGGAGCACCTCCTTCGCGCCGGTGTCGCCGGTCAGCGCGGCGAGCTCGGGGACGAGGTCCGCGGGGAAGAGCACGGGGTTGCCGGGCGTCCCGTCCTCCGCCGCGGCCCTCAGGATCAGATCGGGCGCCTGCTGCGACAGCGCGAGGAGGAGGTGGAGGTCCGCCGCCGTCACGTCGGGCATGTCGGCGAGCACCACGAGGACCGGCACCGACAGGCCCGCCACGCCAGCGACGATGGAGGCGGCCATGCCTGCGCCTTCGGGCGCCTCCAGAACCTCGACCTCCAGCCCCTCCAGAAGCGCGCGGCGCGCCGCCTGCCCGGGGCCGAGGACGACGCGCGTGGCCCCCGCCCGCAGGCAGCGCCGCGCCATCACCTCGAGGAGCGGCCGGTCCCCGAAGGGTGCCGGCACGGGTTCGAGGAGCTTGTCCGCCCCCCGCATCCGTGTCGCGCGCCCTGCGGCGAGAAGGAGAATGACGGGCTCCGTCATCCCCGCATCCGCGCGCCCTCGGGGTCGAAGAGGGGCGTGGTGACGACGCGCGCGGGACGCATCTCGCCCAGGATCTCGATCTCGACCTCGCGGCCCTCGGCGATCAGCTCCACCGGCAGGAAGCCGAGCGCGACGGACCGCCCCGCATGGTGCGAGTAGCCGCCCGAGGTGCAGAAGCCGACGACGGCGCCGCCGTGCCAGATCGGCTCGTAGGCGACCACGTCGGCGTCGGCCGCATCCACGGTGAAGGCGCAGAGACGGCGCGCGGCGCCCTGCGCCCGCTCGGCCTCGGCGGCGGCGCGGACTTCATCGGCCGCGCCGCC
>NZ_JBQLZP010000071.1:0-1641 GCF_052168335.1 Roseicyclus sp.
CCGCGAGGCGAGCGTCGACGTGGTGCGTGCGCTTTCGGCGCGGGGGGCGGGCGGCGCGGTCTGCTTCGCGTCGGGCTTCCGCGAGTCGGTGTCCGAGACGGGCGACGGCGGCGACCTCGAGGCCGCGCTCGTCGCCGCGGCGGGGCCGATGCGCATTCTCGGGCCGAACTGCTACGGTTTCCTGAACCTCCTCGACGGCGCAGCGCTCTGGCCCGACCAGCATGGCGGCGTTCGGGCCGAAAACGGGGTGGCGATCGTCACCCAGTCCTCGAACCTCGCGCTGAACCTGACCATGCAGGCCCGCGGCCTGCCGCTCGCCTATGTCGTCACAGTGGGCAACCAGGCGCAGTCGGGGCTGGCCGAGGTCGCCGTGGGGCTGCTGGAGGACCCGCGCGTCACGGCGCTGGGGCTGCATGTCGAGGGGGTGGGGGACCTGCCGGGCTTCATCGCGATGGCCGCGCGGGCACGGGCCCTAGGCAAGCCGGTGGTCGTCCTAAAATCCGGCGCCTCGGAGGGCGCACGGGCGGCGGCGGTGTCGCACACGGGCTCGCTCGCCGGGAACGACGCGGGCGCGGCGGCGCTGTTCGACCGGCTGGGGGTGGCGCGGGTCAGGAGCCCGGCGGAGCTGCTGGAGGCGCTGCAAATCCTGCACGCCGTGGGGCCGCTGCCCTCGGGGCGGATCGGGGTCCTGTCGAGCTCGGGCGGCGAGGCGGGGATCATCTCGGACCTGATGCTGGGCCGGGCGCTGGAGTGCCCGCCGCTGACCGAGGCGCAGCGGGTCGGCCTGCGCGCGGCGCTGGGGCCGAAGGTGGCGCTGGCCAACCCCTTGGATTACCAAACCTATATCTGGGGCGACCGCGCGGCGCTGGCGCGTGTCTTCACCGCAATGCTGGCGCCGCACATCGCCATCGGGGTGGCGATCCTCGACTTCCCGCGCCCCGACCGCTGCGATGCCTCGGCCTGGGAGATCGTGATCGACGCCTGCGCCGACGCGACGGCGGCGACCAGCATCCCGATGGCGATCCTGTCGAGCCTGCCCGAGACCATGCCGGAGGCGACCGTCGCCCTGATGCGGGCGAAGGGGGTGGTGGCGCTGTCGGGCTTCGCCGAGGGGCTGGCGGCGCTCGAGGCGGCGGCGCGGCTGGGGGCCTTGGCGGCGCGCGGCGAGGTGCTGTTGCCGGGGCCGGAGCCGAGGGAGGTGCGGCTGTTGACGGAGGCCGAGGGCAAGGTGCTGCTGGCCGCGCATGGCGTGCCGGTGCCGCGGCGGGCCGAGGCGGCAAGCGCGGCGGAGGCGGCGGCGCGGGCGGGTGAGATCGGGTTTCCGGTCGTGCTGAAGGCGCTGGGGATCGCGCACAAGACCGAAGCCGGGGCGGTGGCCTTGGGGCTGACCTCGGCCGAGGCGGTGGAGGCGGCGGCGGTCCGGATGGGCGGGACAGCGTTTCTTGTAGAAGAAATGGTTACGGACGGCGTGGCGGAGGTGCTGGTGGGCATCCTGCGCGATCCGGCGCACGGGTTTGTTCTGACGCTCGGCGCCGGTGGCGTGCTGGCGGAGATGCTGGCCGATACCGTGTCGCTGACGGTGCCCGCGACGGCGGCGGAGGTGGAGCGCGCGCTCCTCGGGCTGCCATCCGCAGCCCGAGG
>NZ_JBQLZP010000072.1:0-6805 GCF_052168335.1 Roseicyclus sp.
GGGCAGGTCCATGGCGTGTCCTCAGGGTTGGAGACGGGAGACGGCGCGCAACTCGTCCGCGGTCGCGCCGGGAAAACCGAAGAAGTCGAGATAGGCCGGGATCTGTTCGTAGAGCATGTCCTCGCCCGCCTGCACGAGACAGCCCTTCGCGCGCGCGGCGGCCAGGAGGGGCGTTTCCGCCTGACCCATGACCACCTCGCCCACGAAGGCGCCCGGATCGATGCGCGCGGGCTCGATGGGCA
This sequence comes from Roseicyclus sp., assembly GCF_052168335.1. Classification (GTDB taxonomy): domain Bacteria; phylum Pseudomonadota; class Alphaproteobacteria; order Rhodobacterales; family Rhodobacteraceae; genus Roseibacterium. Next base: position 243 of record NZ_JBQLZP010000072.1, read on the forward strand.
AGGGATCGCCCGGCCGCATCCCGAGCGGCGTGGCGTTCACCACGATGTCGAAGCCCGCGGGGTCGTACGCGCCGGTCTCCACCCGCGTCGCGGGGAAATGCGTGCCGAGGCGACCGGACAGCGCCTCGGCCTTGCCCGGTTCGGTGTCGCGGAGCGCGATCCGCGCGGCGCCCGCGCCCGCCAGCGCCGCCGCAATGGCCGAGCCCACGCCGCCCGCGCCGACGATGAGGGCGGAGGCGCCCGCCGCGCCGCGCCCCCTGGCCTCCATCGCGCGCAGGAAGCCCGTTCCGTCGAACATCTCGCCCTCGAGCGCACCGTCGGGCGCGCGCCGCACGGCGTTGCAGGCGCCGCAGATGCGGACGGCGGGCCCGGCCCGGTCGACGAGCGCCGCCGCCGCGATCTTGTGGGGCATCGTCACCAGCGCGCCCGCGACGTTGCGCAGCCGGAAGAGGAGCGGCAGGAAGGCCGCGAAGTCCTCGACCTCTACCCCCATCGGCACCACGGCGGCGTCGATCCCCCGCGCGGCGAACCAGGGGTTGTAGATCATCGGCGAGCGGAAGCCCTCGGTCGGCACGCCCAGATGCGCGACGATGCGCGTGGTGCCGGTGATGTGCGCGCTCATGCCCGCACCTCGACCGTCGCGCCCGTGCGCGGCGCCTCCGAGATCGCTGCGATGACCGCCACTGCCGCCAGCCCGTCCCGGCCGGAGACGAGCGGCGGCGCGCCGTCGCGGATGACCTCGGCGAACTGCTCGACCTGGGCCGCGAGCGGATCGGCATGGGCCACGGGGAAGCGCGTGGCAGAGATCGGGTCCCACCAGCCGCCGTCGCCCGCATGGGTCCAGAGCGCGAAGTCCGGCAGGGACAGCGACCCCGCCGTGCCCGCGATCCGGTAGCAGCCCTCGTCCGTCGCCGGGTAGGCCGGGTTCTCGCGCGCCGTCAGCTCCCAGCTCCAGGGGGCGGGCGTCGCGTCGCACAGGCTCACGGTGCCGAGCGCGCCGCCCTCGAACCGCAGGAGGATGGCCGCCGTGTCCTCGACCTCGAAGCCCCGCACCGCGTTCGCGGCCATCGCCTGCACCGCGCGGACGGGGCCGGCGAAGTGCATCAGGAGGTCGAGGTCGTGGACGAGGTTCACGAGGACCGGCCCCGCGCCCGCCTGCCGCCGCCAGGGCGCGGCGTCGAAATAGGCGTCGGGCTTGCGGAACCAGGTGGTCGCCTGAACGCTGGCGATCCGGCCGAGGCGGCCCTCCTCGATCAGCGCCTTCGCGGCGCGCACGAGCGGGTTGTGCCGCCGGTGATGCCCGGTGGCGAGGGGCACGCCCCCGGCCTCCGCCGCGCGCACCAGGGTCGCGGCGCCCTCGGTGTCCTCGGCCAGCGGTTTCTCCACCAGCACGGGCAGGCCAGCCGCGATGCAGGCGAGGCCGCCCTCGACATGCAGCCGGTTCGGCGTGGCGAGGATCACGCCCTCGGCGCACCCCGCGGCCAGCAGCGCGGCGAGGTCGCGGAACCACGGGACGCCATGCGCCTCGGCGAGCGTTGCGGTCTCCTCCCGGGGATCGACGAGGGCGGCGAGGCGGGCGGAGCGTGCGCCACGGATGGCCTCCGCGTGGCGCCGTCCGACGAGGCCCGCGCCCACCACCGCCAGCGACACGCGCTCAGGCGCCATGATCGCTCCCGAGGTCGCCGAGGCGGGCGGCGATGGCATTCCCTGTCCGCCGGATCTGCTGGCGGAGGAGCACGGGGGCGAGCTCTCCGTTCCGGGCGACGGCGGCCTCGGCGATCATCGCGTAGTCGGCGGCGAGCGGCCGTTCCGTCCCGTCGTAGCGCGCGAGCGTCCGGTAACGCCGGAGCAGCCGCCGCATCCGCGCGCAGGACTGCACGAGAAGCGGCATCCCGGACCCTTCGGCGAGAGCGTCATGCAGCGAGTCGTAATCGCCGAGGCTGCCGCCGCCGCCCTTCCGCGCCCGGTGCAGCGCGGCGAGGATGCCGCTTTCCCAGTCGAGGCCTGCGTGCGCCATCGCCTGGCCGAGCGCCAGGCCCTCGAACTCGGCCGAGAGCGTCGCGACCTCCTCGAGGTCGGCACGCGAGACCGGGGCGACGGAATAGCCGCGCTGGTCCTCCACCACCACGAGCCCCTCCGCCACGAGGCGCGACACCGCTTCGCGCAGCGGCGAGAGCGAGACGCCGATCTCGGCCCGGAGCTGGTCGAGGTTGAGCTTCGAGCCCGGCGCGAGGCGCCCCGCGACGATCGCGTCGCCGAGGTCCGCGGCGATCCGGCTGACCCTGGTGGGTTTCGCCAGCGCCGGTCCGTCCAGCGGGCTGCGGTCGTAGCTCATGGTGTCCTTCGCGGGCGAAACGCTCGATGGGTCGCATGATAATCGATGTTCCGCAAGGTCGTTGATGGACCTGCGGCGCGGCGCTAGGTTTGATTGGGCGCGGCCCCTGCCGCGGCAACCCGGAGGGGCCATGGCGCAGGCAATCCACCCGGACGCGGAGCGGGACGCCTATGCCGCCCTGCGCCGGGACATCATCTTCGGGGTGCTGAAGCCCGGCGACCGGATCGTGCTGGGCGAGCTGAAGGCGCGCTACGGCACCTCGGCCTCGACGCTGCGCGAGAAGCTCCTCCGCCTCGCCGAGGAGGGCTTCGTCGTGGGCGAGGGCAAGCGCGGCTACTTCGTCGCGGGCATGTCGCCCGAGGGCCTGCGCGAGATCGCCGAGCTGCGCGCGCTCCTCGAGTGCCACGCGCTCAGGAAGTCCATCGAGCGCGGCGATACGGAGTGGGAGGCGAACGTCGTCGCCGCCCACCACCGCCTCCGCCGAATGGAGGAGGAGATGAAGGCCGGCCGCACCGAGGTGCGCGAGACGTGGAAACGCTACGACTGGGAGTTTCACCAGGCGCTGATCATGGCCTGCGGCATGGCGGAGCTTCTGTCCGTCCACGGCTCGGTCTTCGACAAGTATCTCCGCTACCAGATGCGGTTGCTGACCTTCCGCGGCGACGTGGCGGCGGAGGAGCATCGCGGCCTCCTCGACGCGGCGCTCGCCCGCGACGCCGACCGCGCCGAGGAGATCCTGCGCACCCACGTCGCCGGAGGGGTCGAGCATTGCCTCGGCGGGCCCGACGCCGCCGCCGTGTGACCGGTCCCGTTCGGACAGGGGCGGGATAATCGTTTGCGTTGGACAGAGCCGGGTCGCGCTGGCACAACCGCATACGGGAGTCGGGCGCGCGTCGCCCGGAAATCGGTGCAAAGGGAGGAAACCAATGAAAACCGCTCTCACCCGTCGCGGCCTCGTCGCGACCGTCGCCGCGGCCGGGATCGCCGCCGCGCTGGCCGGACAGGCCGCGGCACAGGACTGCGTGCAGCTTCGCCTGTCCTCGCCCGCCTCCGAGACCGACCAGCGCGCCGTCGCGCTGACCGAGGTCTTCGGGCCCGCCGTCGCGGACTTCGCCTGCTTCGAGCCGAGCTGGAACGCGACGCTCTTCGCGCAGGGCACCGAGCTCGACGCCATCGCGCGCGGCAACCTCGAGATGTCCATCGCCTCGGCGCAGGAACTGGCGGAGTTCTTCCCGGAGTTCTCGATCTTCGCCGCCGGATACGTCCACCAGGACGCCGCCCACCAGGTCGCGGTCTTCAACGACGCGGTGATGGACTCCTTCAAGCAGCGCGTGGAGGAGGAGCTTGGCGTGAAGCTCCTGACGGTGATGTATCTCGGGCGCCGCCACGTGAACCTGCGCTTCACGCGCGAGGAGCTGGACGTGCGGACGCCGGCCGACCTGGCGGGCGTGAACCTGCGGATGCCGGGTTCCGAGAGCTGGCAGTTCCTCGGCCGCGCGCTCGGCGCCTCGCCGACGCCGATGGCCTTCACCGAGGTCTACACCGCGCTCGCCTCGGGCGCCGTGGACGGGCAGGACAACCCGCTTCCGACGGTCGTGGACGCGCGCTTCTACGAGGTGACGAACCAGATCGCGCTGACCTCGCACCTCGTCGACCTGAACTACCTCGCGATGTCGGCGGAGGTGTTCAACAGCCTCACGCCCGAGCAGCAGGCGCAGGTTCAGGCCGCCGCGGACGCAGCCGCCGAGGCCGGCCGCACCCGCCAGCTCCAGCTCGAGGACGAACTCGTGGCCTTCCTGCGCGAGCAGGGGCTCGAGGTCTACGAGCCCGATCTCGAGGCGTTCCGCACCACCGTGCAGGAGGCCTATCTCGCCAGCGACCTGTCGGCGAGCTGGCCCGAGGGCGTGCTCGACCGGATCAACGAGCTCGGCAACTGAGCCGACGGGACTGCGGGGGCCATTGCCGCTCCCGCACGACCTACGGGCGCGCCCGTCTTGCGCGGCGCGCCCGCTCACGTAGGATCGGCCGGATGGCGAACCTTCTGGAACGAGCGGGGACCTGGATCACCCGGATCGCCGAGGGGCTCTGCGGCGCCGCGCTCGGCGCGATGTTCGTGACCTTCCTCCTCCAGGTCTATTCCCGATACGTCATGGCGCAGCCCTTCGGCTGGACGCTGGAGCTTTGCCTCACGCTCTGGATCTGGATCGTCTTCCTTGGCTGCGCCTTCATCGTGCGCGACCGCGACCACGTGAAGTTCGACATCCTCTACCTCGCCGTGCCGAGGGGGCCGCGCCGTGTCTTCGCGGCCGTCTCGGCGCTCGCCATCGCGGTCGGGCTCGCGGTGTCGTTCTGGCCGACCTGGGACTGGATCGACTTCATGAAGATCCGCCGCTCGGCCACCCTGCGCATTCCGCTGAGGACCGTCTTCTCGGTCTACGCGATCTTCATGGCCGTCGTGGCGCTGCGCTACGCGTGGCGGGCGTGGCAGGTGATGCGCCACGGCCCGCCCGACGAAGAGGGCGCGATCCACGTCGGAGAGCAGGGATGAGCCTCGAGCTCGCGCTGTGCCTGCTGACGCTCTTCGCGCTGGCCGCGATCGGCACGCCGGTGGCCTATTCGATCATCCTCGCCGCCATCGTCTATCTCGCCGTCGCCGGTCAGGACATCGCGCTGGCGGGCGAGCAGATGGTGCAGGGGCTCTACAATTCCTTCGTGCTGCTCGCGGTGCCGCTCTTCATCGTGGCGGCGAACATCATGAACGCGGGCACGATCTCGGAGCGGCTGCTCCAGTTCTGCGTGGCGGCGGTCGGGCGCTTCCGCGGCGGGCTCGGGCACGTGAACGTCGCGGCCTCGCTGATCTTCTCGGGCATGTCCGGTTCGGCCATCGCGGACGCGGCGGGGATCGGCAAGATCATCATCGAGATGATGACGCGCTCGGGCCACTACACGCGCGGCTACGCGGCGGCCATCACCGCCGCCTCGGCCACGATCGGGCCGATCATCCCGCCCTCGATCCCGATGGTCCTCTATGCGCTCGTCTCGCAGACCTCCATCGGATACCTCTTTCTCGGCGGCATCCTTCCGGGCCTTCTCATGGGCGCCGTGCTCATGGCGATGAACTACGTGATCGCCGTCCGCCGCGGCTTCGCGATGGAGGAGGCGGTGCCGCTGGGCGAGCTGCCGCGCTACACGGCGCGCGCCTTTCCGGCGCTGCTGATGCCGGCGATCCTGCTCTACGGCATCTACGGCGGCGTCACGACCCCGACAGAGGCGGCAGCGGTCGCGGCGGCCTATGCGCTTCTCCTCGCGGCCTTCGTCTACCGCGCGCTCAGCGTCCGCGGCCTCTACGACATCCTCGTGGAAAGCGCCCGGTCCTCGGCCGCCGTGGGCCTCGTGATCGGGGGCGCGCTGATCCTGAACTACGTCGTCGCCTCCGAGAACATCCCCTCGCTCCTCGCCCGCGCGCTCGTCGATCTCGAGGTGCATCCGCTGGTGTTCCTGATCGGGGTTAACATCCTGCTCCTGCTGCTCGGTTGCGTGCTGGACGCGACGACGATCATCCTCGTCATCATCCCGCTCTTCATCCCGACCTGCCGCGAGCTCGGCATCGACCTCGTGCATTTCGGCGTCGTGGCGGTGGTGAACTGCATGATCGGGTTGATCACGCCGCCCTACGGCGTGCTGCTCTTCGTCATCAACGCGGTCACGCGTATCCCGCTGTCCGAGATCATCCGCGAAATCTGGCCGTTCCTCGGCGTGCTCCTGATCGCGCTTCTCGTGCTGATCCTCGCGCCCGGCATCACGCTCTGGCTGCCGCGGCAGTTCGGTTACGTCGGCTGAGCCTCAGCGCGCGAGGAGCGCCCGCAGCCGGGCGAGGGTCTCCGGCCGCTTGGCGAGATCGACGGCGTCGATAGGCGGGGCATCCTCGACCGGCGCAGCGGCCCAGGCGCCGAGCGGGAAGGGCAGGACGACCGCGCCCGCGGTCGCATGCTCGGTCCGGTGCGGTTCAATCATCGCAGATCTCCCGGAATCGTTTCCTCTTCCTCAACTAACGACTGAATCCAACGGTTTCGCGGCGAGTTCCAGGCGACAGTGGCCCAAATTCGAGACAATTGCCGTTTTTCCGGGAACAGTCGGGTGGAAGCGTCCCGGCCCGTCGACATTCCGGGCACCCGGTGCCAACCTGCCGCGGGGACGAGCCGGACGGAGGGGACATGGCGGAGATCTG
>NZ_JBQLZP010000073.1:0-4053 GCF_052168335.1 Roseicyclus sp.
GCCGAGTTCCGCGACCGCGCGGCGCGCGGCGCCATGCCGACGGACCTCGCGCCCTATGCCGCCGCCCATGACCGGGCGCAGGGCGGCAAGGCGGGCGCGGGCCTCCTGATCCTCGTCGCACTCCTCCTCCTCATCCTCTGAGAGGGCCAGATGACCACCCGCGAGATCTTCGACACGATGGACTACGGCCCCGCCCCGGAGAGCGACGCCGAGGCGCGCGCCTGGATCGCGACGCGCGGCCCCGCCTTCGGCCATTTCATCGACGGGCGCTTCACGGCGCCCGGCGAAACCTTCGCCACGCGCAACCCCGCGCGCGGCGAGGTGCTGGCCGAGGTGACGCAAGGGACGGCGGAAGACGTCGACGCCGCCGTCAAGGCCGCGTCCCGTGCCGCGCCGAAATGGGCGAAGCTCTCGGGCCACGAACGCGCGCGCCATCTCTACGCGCTCGCCCGCCTCCTCCAGAAGCACGCCCGCCTCTTCGCGGTGCTCGAAAGCCTCGACAACGGCAAGCCGATCCGCGAGGCGCGCGACATCGACATCCCGCTTGCTCAGCGGCATTTCTACTACCACGCGGGTCTCGCCCAATTGCTCGCGGAGGAGCTTCCCGGCCACTCCCCGCTCGGCGTCTGCGGGCAGATCATCCCGTGGAACTTCCCCCTCCTGATGCTGGCCTGGAAGATCGCGCCCGCGCTCGCCGCCGGGAACACGGTGGTGCTGAAGCCGGCGGAATACACCTCGCTCACCGCGCTTCTCTTCGCGGACATCTGCCGCGAGGCGGGGTTGCCCCGGGGCGTCGTCAACATCGTCACGGGCGACGGCGCGACGGGGCAGGCCATCGTCGAGCATCCCGGCATCGCCAAGATCGCCTTCACCGGCTCCACCGCCGTCGGCCGCCGCATCCGCGAGGCGACCGCAGGGACGGGCAAGTCGCTCACGCTCGAGCTCGGCGGCAAGTCGCCCTACATCGTCTTCGACGACGCCGACATCGACAGCGCCATCGAGGGGCTGGTGGATGCGATCTGGTTCAACCAGGGGCAGGTCTGCTGCGCGGGCTCGCGCCTGCTGGTGCAGGAAGGCATCGCCGAGGACTTCCACGCCCGGCTGAAGGCACGGATGGACAAGCTCCGCGTGGGCGACCCGCTCGACAAGTGCATCGACGTTGGCGCGGTCGTGGACCCGGTGCAGCTCGCCGCGATCACGCGGCTGGTGGACGCCAACACCGAAGGCGAGGTCTACCGCGCCGCCGTCGACATGCCGAAGGCGGGCTGCTTCTACCCGCCGACGCTGATCACCGGGCTCTCGCCGGCCGCACCCCTGATGCAGGAGGAGATCTTCGGCCCCGTCCTCGTCTCGGGCACCTTCCGCACGCCGGCCGAGGCGGTGAGCCTCGCCAACAACACGCGCTACGGCCTTGCCGCGACCGTCTGGACGGAGAACCTGAACCTCGCGCTCGACATCGCGCCCAAGCTCGCTGCGGGCGTCGTCTGGGTGAACGCCACGAACCTCTTCGACGCGGCGGCGCCCTTCGGCGGGGTGCGCGAAAGCGGCTTCGGCCGCGAGGGCGGCTGGGAGGGGATGCTCGCCTACCTCGAGCCCGATGTCGCGCTGAAACCCGCGAAACCCGTCGCGCCCGAGCCCGCACCCGAGACGGTGGAGGCACCGGGCCTCGACCGGACGGCCAAGATGTACGTGGGCGGCAAGCAGGCGCGCCCCGACGGCGGCTATTCGCGGCCCGTCTTCTCGCGGCGCGGCAAGCTTCTCGGCCACGCGGGGATCGGCAACCGCAAGGACATCCGCAACGCGGTCGAGGCCGCGCGGGGCGCCTCGGGCTGGTCCAAGGCCACCGGGCACCTGCGCGCACAGGTGATCTACTACATCGCCGAGAACCTTTCGGCCCGCGCGGACGAGTTCGCGGCCCGCCTCCGCGACCTGACCGGCGCGACCGCAGCCCGCGCCGAGGCCGAGGTCGCGGCCTCGGTCGACCGTCTGTTCTCCTACGCCGCCTGGGCGGACAAGTTCGACGGCGTGGCCAAGTCCGTGCCGATCCGGGGCGTCGCGCTCGCCATGCGCGAGCCGGTCGGCGTCATCGGGATGCTGGCACCGGAGGAGGCGCCGCTGCTGGGCGCCGTGTCCCTGATCGCGCCCGCCATCGCGATGGGCAACCGCGTGGTGCTCGTGCCGTCCTGGCCGCATCCGCTGGCCGCGACGGACCTCTACCAGGTGCTCGACACCTCGGACGTGCCGGGCGGCGTCGTCAACATCGTCACCGGCGACCCGCGGGAGCTCGGCGGCACGCTCGCGAGCCACCTCGACGTCGACGCGCTCTGGTCCTTCTCGGCTGCGGTGGACACGGGGAAACTCGAGGCGGCCTCGGCCGGGAACCTCAAGCGGACCTGGATGAACCACGGCGGCAACCCGGACTGGCTGTCGCGGGCGGGACAGGGACGCCGCTTCCTCGAGGCCGCGACGGAGGTGAAGACGATCTGGGTGCCCTACGGCGAGTGAGGCTCAGCGCCGGCCGGAAGCCCAGTCCTTCATCTTCGCCCAGCGCACGGCGAGGCGGTCGGCGGCGGGCTCGATCACGCGGTCCTCGAACCGCTCCCAGATCCGCCAGGCGACGAAGGCCACCAGCACGACACCGAGCAGGATCACGATGTTGAGCCAGGGGAACAGCGTCACCTCCGGCCCCTCGACGGGCCGCACGCTGACCGCGTTCGGGTAGATCGAGATGAGGTTCGACCGCCAGCCGTAATGCGTGACCGCCACCCATTGCGGCGACGCCTCGGTCGAGACGAGGTTCGAGGCCTCGGCCTGCAAGTCCTCGCTGTCGAACTTGAAGTAGGGCGGCCAGAGCAGCCCCGTGTCCTCGTTGCGGTAGACGAGCGGCCGCCCGTCCGGCCGGATCGTCGAGATCAGGCGGATGTCGCGCATTCCCGTGCTCTGGGCGTTGCCGCTGTCGCGCTGGGCATAGAACCAGCCGTTGAGCCCCCCCACCTCGGTCAGGCGGCTCTCCACGTTCACGATCCGCACCACGTCGCGCTGCGGCAGCGTGTAGTGCAGGAAGGCCCCGAGCAGGAGCGCGAGGATGCAGAGGAAGATGATCCGGGGCCAGCGCATGGGAGGAGCCTTCAGTTCGTGACGTATACGTAAGCCGACAAAGCGCCGAGCGGCAACACGTAGACGCCGAGGAACAGCCAGTTGCGGATGCGCGTCGCATGGGAGGCGAGGCGTTCCTCGACCCAGTCCGCGCGCTCGCCCGGACGTCCGGCCATGACCCAGTCCTCCTCCAGCCGCATTTTCGCGCCCGACCGGAAGTAGAAGTAGAGGCTGATGTAGACGATCGTAAGCCCCACGAGGAGGAAGATCGCCACCCGGCCCAGACTGAAAAGCATGCCCTCGCTCCATCGTGCCCGCCCGGCGTGCGGCCCGGCTGTCCTGGGAAGGATATAGAACAGGGGATCGCGGATTGGCAGGGGCTTGCCGGGCGCGGCAAGGGCGCGCAGTGTGCCGCCATGACAGACGACGCCCCCCTCCTCGATGCCGTGACCGCGCGAACCGACGATCTCGTCGCGCTGACGCAGGACCTCATCCGCATCCCGACGCTGAACCCGCCGGGCCGCAACTACCGCGAGATCTGCGACTATCTCGCTGCGCGGCTGGAGCGTCGCGGCTTCGCCGTGGAGCTTGTCCGCGCGACGGGCGCACCCGCCGACAGCGACCGCCACCCGCGCTGGAACCTCGTGGCGCGGATCGAGGGGGCGCGGCCCGGCGACTGCGTCCACTTCAACGGCCATCACGACGTGGTCGAGACGGGCCATGGCTGGACCGTCGATCCCTTCGGCGGCGAGGTGCGCGACGGCCGCGTCTACGGGCGCGGCGCCTGCGACATGAAAGGCGGCATCGCGAGCGCGGTGATCGCGGCCGAGGCTTTCCTCGCCACCCATCCCGACTTCGCCGGCGCCATCGAGATCAGCGCCACGGCGGACGAGGAGTCGGGCGGCTACGGCGGCGTCGCCTACCTGGCTGAGCAGGGTTACTTCGACCCCGCCCGCG
>NZ_JBQLZP010000074.1:0-6119 GCF_052168335.1 Roseicyclus sp.
CCCGAAGCCGAACCACATGACGAGAATGGGCGCCGTGCCCACGATGGGCAGCGCCGCGATGAAGTTGCCGACGGGCAGGAGCCCGCGCTGGAGGAAGGGCGAGCGGTCGATGGCGATGGCCGTCAGGAATGCCGCGCCGCAGCCGATGGCGTAACCCGCGAGCGCGCCCTTCAGGATCGTCTGGCGGAAGTCTGCCCAGAGGGTTTCCGTGTTCTCCGCGAAGGTCGCGGCGATGACGGAGGGCGCCGGCAGGATGATCGGCGAGATCTCGTAGAGGCGCACCGTCGCCTCCCAGAGCCCGAGCAGCGTCGCGCCGAAGATCAGCGGCACGAGGAAGCGCACCCCCGCCCCCCGCGCGCGGCCCGCGATCAGCGCGTTGAGCGCCCAGGCCCCGAGCCAGAGCGCGAGGATCGCGCCGAGCCGCCAGTCGATGGCGAAACCCAGCGCCACCAGCGCCGCGCCGAGGGCGGGCATGATCCAGGCGGGAAGCGCCCCGCGCGATGCCACAGCCCCGCTCATCGGTCGAGCCCCATGCGCCGGAGCGTCACGCGCTCGATCAGGCTCAGGCTCGCCACCAGCGCGGCGGCACAGATCGCCGCCATGAAGAGCGCGGACCAGATCTGGATCGTCTGGCCGTAATAGCTCCCCGTCAGGAGACGCGCGCCGAGGCCGAAGCGCGCGCCGGTCGGCAGTTCCGCCACGATGGTGCCGACAAGCGCCGCCGCGATCCCCACCTTGAGCGAGGCGAAGAGGAAGGGCAGCGACGCCGGAAGCCTGAGCTTCCAGAAGGTCTCGGGCCCCGAGGCGGAATATGTGCGCAGGAGGTCGAGGTCCATCGCGTTCGGACTGCGCAGCCCCGCGACCATGCCCACGACGACCGGGAAGAAGCTCAGATAGGCCGAGATCAGCGACTTCGGGATCAGCCCTTCCAGCCCGACCGAGTTCAGCACCACGATGATCATCGGCGCGATGGCGAGGATCGGGATGGTCTGGCTCGCGATGGCCCAGGGCATGACGCTGAGGTCCATCGCGCGATTGTGGACGATGCCGACGGCGAGCAGCACGCCCGCGAGCCCGCCGATGACGAAGCCGAGCAGCGTGGGCGCCAGCGTCTGCCAGGCGTGGAACAGGAGGTTGCGGGGGTTCGGGCTGTACGCGCCCCGCCGCTCGCGCAGGAGCGGCTCGCCCACGGTCGTGTTCCAAAGTTCGGCCGCGACCTGGTGGGGTGCGGGCAGGACGGGACGTTCCTGGCTCATGGCGTCGGCGAGGATCTCGGCCGCGCTCAGCTCGACCCCCTGCCGCTGCGCCTGGTCGAGCGTCCAGGCCCTGTTCAGCCCGATGGCGGCGGCATACCAGACGGCGACGATGACGGCGACGACGGCGATGACCGGGAAGACCGCGCCCGACACGGCGCCGAGGCCGCGTCCGAGCGCGCCCGCGCCGCCCCCCGCCGCCGTGTCGGCCGCGGCGCTCATGCCCAGGCCCTCAGCTCGGCCGCGTCGGCCAGGCGATGAGCGCCACCGCCACCACCCCGAGCGCGAGGCCCGCGGCCTGGAGCGTTCCGGGCCGCTCGCCGAAGACCGCGATCCCGACCGCCGCCGCCAGCACGAGCTGGAGCACCGCGCTGATCGAGATGGCGATGGCCATGCCGCTCTCGCGCATCAGGCGCACCATGATGAGGTTGCCGATCGTGTAGAGCACCAGTGCGAGCAGCAGCCACGAAAGGCGCGACGTGCCCACGTAGGCGCGCAGGAGCGTGCTCGCCGTGAGGTAGACGGCCATCGCGCCGCCGAGCCATGCAAGGAATGCCGCGCTCAACCCCGGGACCCTCCGACCGCGCCGATGTCCCGCTTCTAGCGGGGGCGGCCCCCGCCCCGCGCGCCGGATCGCGACATGGGGAGAGGTCGCTAATCGTCATAGGCATGCCCCGCCCTCAGTCCCTCGCGCACCCGGTGTGCGATGGCGAGAAATTCCGGCGTGTCTCGGATGTCGAGCGGCCGGTCCGGGCCGAGATCGCTCTCGATCACGTCGGTGATCCGGCCGGGGCGCGGGCTCATCACCACGATCTTGGTCGAGAGGTAGACCGCCTCGGGGATCGAGTGCGTGACGAAGCCGATGGTCTTTCCCGTCCGTCGCCAGAGCGCGAGGAGCTGCTCGTTCAGGTGGTCGCGCACGATCTCGTCGAGCGCGCCGAAGGGCTCGTCCATGAGGAGGAGGTCGGCATCGAAGGCGAGCGCCCGCGCGATAGAGGCGCGCTGTTGCATGCCGCCCGAGAGCTGCCAGGGATACTTCTTGCCGAAGCCAGCAAGATCAACGAGTTCGAGGACGTTCTTCGCGCGCCGCTCCTGCTCGGCCCGGTCATAGCCCATGATCTCGAGCGGCAGCTTCACGTTCTTCTCGATGGTCCGCCACGGGTAGAGGCCCGCCGCCTGGAACACGTAGCCGTAGGCGCGCGCGCGGCGCGCCTCGTCGGGGCTCATCCCGTTGACGGTGATGCTGCCGCCCGTCGGCTCCTCCAGCGCCGCGACGACGCGCAGGAACGTGGTCTTGCCGCAGCCAGAGGGGCCAATGAAGCTGACGAAGTCGCCCTTGCGGATGGTGAGGTTCACGTCGCGCAGCGCCTGGACCGGCCCGTCCGCCGTCTGGAAGGTGAGATCGAGGCCGCGCGCCTCGATCACGGTCTCGACCGGGGGCGCGGCCTCTGCCACTCTCTCGGCGGCGGCGCTCATGCCGCCCCCTTGGAAAGGCGCGTCATCCATGAAGGACTCCATGCCGGCCGAGTGCCGGAAGCTGCGTCCCGGAGGGACCTATTCCGGCAAGCAGGGCTTCGACTATTTCGAGGGAATCGCTCTGGAAACAACGGGTTCTCAGGCGATCTGCATGCATCTTCTGACCGTGCCGCCGGGCGGGCGCGCCAGGGCGCACAAGCACGAGACGCACGAGACGGCGATCTACGTGCTCGAGGGGCGCGCGCGGATGTACTGGGGGCCGCGTCTCGAGCACTGCATGGAGACGGAGGCGGGGGACATGATCTACATTCCGGCCGACGTTCCGCATCTGCCGCTGAACCCATACGACGCCCCGGCCCGAGCGGTGATCGCCCGGACCGATCCGCACGAGCAGGAAAGCGTCGTCCTCTTGCCGGAACTCGACGCGCTGGTGCCCTGAGCGCTGGTGCCCCGAGCGCCATCAGACGCCCGTGACCGGAATGCCCGTCCGCTCCACCGGCCGCGGCGCGGTCAGTTCCTTCCACTGGCTGAGGGCGCGGTTCACCGAGCCGTTCGGCGGGCGCGCCACGAAACGCCCATGACCCTCCTGCGTGCGGATCTCGCCATCTTGGATGGCGACATGGCCGCGCGTCAGCGTGAAGCGCGGCAGGCCCGTCACCTCCTTGCCCTCGAAGACGTTGTAGTCGATCGCCGACTGCTGCTTGTCCGCCGTGATCGTCTTGGACTTCTCGGGATCCCAGACCACGATATCGGCATCCGCGCCGACCAGGATCGCACCCTTTTTCGGATAGCAATTCAGGATCTTGGCGATGTTCGTGGAGGTGACGGCGACAAATTCGTTCAAGGTGAGCCGACCCGTGCGAACCCCATGCGTCCAGAGCATCGGCATCCGGTCCTCGAGGCCGCCGGTGCCGTTCGGAATCTTGGTGAAGTCGCCCACGCCGGTGCGCTTCTGCGCGGTCGTGAAGGCGCAATGGTCCGTCGCCACCACCGAGAGCGAGCCCGACATGAGCCCGGCCCAGAGGCTGTCCTGGTGCTGCTTGTTGCGGAAGGGCGGCGACATCACGCGGCGCGCGGCATGGTCCCAGTCGGGGTGGAAGTACTCGCTCTCGTCGAGGGTCAGGTGCTGGATCAGCGGCTCGCCCCAGACGCGCTTGCCGTTGGCCTTTGCGCGCCGGATCGCCTCGTGGGCCTCCTCGCAGGAGACGTGGACGACGTAGAGCGGCACCCCCGCCATGTCGGCGATCATGATGGCGCGGTTCGTGGCCTCGCCCTCGACCTGCGAGGGGCGCGAATAGGCGTGGCCTTCCGGCCCGGTGTTGCCCTCGGCCATCAGCTTCTGTTGCAGTTCGGCCACCACGTCGCCGTTCTCGGCATGGACGAGCGCGGTGGCGCCCAGCTCGGCCAGCCGCCGGAACGACGCGAAGAGCTCGTCGTCGTTCACCATCAGCGCGCCCTTGTAGGCCATGAAGTGCTTGAAGGTGTTGATCCCCCGCTCCCGCACGATGCCGGGCATCTCGTCGAAGACCTGCTCGGACCACCAGGTCACGGCCATGTGGAAGGAATAGTCGCAGGTCGCCCGCGTCGACTTGTTGTCCCACATCCGGAGCGCGTCGAAGAGGCCCTGACCGGGCGAGGGCAGCGCGAAGTCGACCACCATCGTCGTTCCGCCGGAGAGCGCGGCGCGCGTGCCGCTCTCGAAGTCGTCGGAGGAATAGGTGCCCATGAAGGGCATCTCGAGGTGCGTGTGCGGGTCGATCCCGCCCGGCATCACGTAGCACCCGGTGGCGTCGAGCACCGTGTCGCCCTTGAGGTTCTTGCCGATCCCGGTGATCACCCCGTTCTCCACGAGGACGTCCGCCTCGTAGGTCAGGTCCGCGGTCACCACCGTTCCGCCCTTGATCACCGTGCTCATCGCGTTCTCCCTGTCATGTCCGCCCTTATTGCGGGCGCGTGCAGATCATCCGTCCGTCCCGCGTGAGAAGCGGCAGGAACGTCACCTCGACCGGCCCCACGTAGCGGTACCAGTAGCAGCCGTCGCTTTCGATCCGGACGTTGCTCATGTCCTGCCCCGGGGCGACGAGGGCGGCGAGCTGCTCGGTCAGGGGCTCGCTCTGTCCCTCGGGGGTCGGCGGCGCGCCGCAGGCCGCAAGGGCCAGCACGAGGGGCGCCACCAGGTATGTCGTTCGGATCATTCCACGATCTCCGCAGTTTCCACCACGGCATGGAATAGCACATCGGCGCCCGCTGTCGCCCACTCGCGCGAGATTTCCTCGGCCTCGTTGTGCGAAAGCCCGTCGACGCAGGGGCACATGATCATCGCGCTCGGCGCGACATCGTTGATCCAGCAGGCGTCGTGGCCTGCACCGGACACGATGTCCATGTGCGAATATCCCAGCTTTTCAGCGGCCTGGCGGATGGTGCGCACGCAGGTCTCGTCGAAGGCGGGCGGGTCGAACTGGCCCACGATCTGCGCCTCGAAACCGACGCCGATCTCCTCGCAGAGGCCGGGCGCGCGCGCCAGGAACTCGTCGACCATGGCGTTCAGCTTGTCGAGGAGGTGCGTGCGCAGGTCGACCGTGAAGACGACCTTTCCCGGGATGATGTTGCGGGAGTTGGGGTAGACGTCGATATGGCCGATCGCGCCCACCGCGTTCGGCTGGTTCTTCATCGCGATCTCGTGGACGAGCTCGGTCACGAGGGCGAGGCCGCGGCCCGCGTTCCTGCGCATGTGCATGGGAGTGGAGCCCGTGTGGCTCTCCTTGCCGGTCACGGTGCACTCGATCCAGCGGAGGCCCTGGCCGTGCGTCACCACGCCGATGTCCTTGCCCTCGGCCTCGAGGATCGGCCCCTGCTCGATGTGGAGCTCGAAATAGGCGTGCATCTTGCGCGCGCCGACCTTCTCCTCGCCCTTCCAGCCGATCCGCTCCAGCTCGTCGCCGAAGCGCTTGCCCTTGGCGTCCACCCGGTCGTAGGCCCACTGGAGGTCGTGCCGCCCCGCGAAGACGCCGGAGGCGAGCATGGCGGGGGCGAAGCGCGTCCCCTCCTCGTTCGTCCAGTTGGCGATGACGATGGGGCGCTTCGTCCGGATGCCCAGATCGTTCAGCGTCCGCACCAGCTCCAGCCCGCCGAGAACGCCGAGCACGCCGTCGTACTTGCCGCCCGTCGGCTGCGTGTCGAGATGCGAGCCGACATAGACCGGCAGCGCCTCGGGGTCCGTCCCCTCGCGGCGGGCGAACATGTTGCCGATCTCGTCGACCCCCATGGAGAGGCCCGCCGCCTCGCACCATGTCTGGAACAGCGCGCGCCCCTCGGTGTCCTCGTCGGTAAGCGTCTGGCGGTTGTTGCCGCCAGCCACCCCCGGCCCGATCCTCGCCATCTCCATGAGCG
>NZ_JBQLZP010000075.1:0-1117 GCF_052168335.1 Roseicyclus sp.
GCAGCCGGAAGGGGCCGATCCTTGCCGGAAACCTCGGGGTCGCAGCGCTCCTCCTCCTGTTCTGGGCCGCGCCGCCCGCGGGCCTGGGCGGGGCCATCGCGCTCTTCGCGCTCATCGGGCTTCTGGGGGCGTCCTATCCCATCGTCATCTCGCACGGGCGCGCCTTCCTGCCGCCGCACCTGACGGGGCGGGGCGTGACGCTGTTGAACCTCTTCGGCATGGGCGGGGCGGGCGTGATGCAGTTCGCCTCCGGCCCGACCTTCGCCGCGCTGGCCGAGGGCCGCACTCGGGCCGAGGCCTACGGGCCGCTCTTCGCGCTCCTCGCGCTGGTCATCCTGGCCGGGATGACGGCCTATGCCTTCGCGCGCGACCGCACCGACTGACCGGCAGCAAGGCCACAGGCCCGCCCGCCGCGACCGCATGCCCCTTTCCCCGGCGGCATCGCTCCTGTAAGCGCCGCCCCATCCTTCACTCCTGGGAAAGAGATCATGGGATACCGAGTCGTCGTCGCCGGCGCCACGGGCAACGTGGGCCGTGAAATGCTGAACATCCTCGCCGAGCGCGAGTTCCCCGTGGACGCGATCGCCGCGCTGGCGAGCCGCCGCTCGCTCGGGACCGAGTGCAGCTTCGGCGACAAGACCGTCAAGACCCAGGACCTCGACACCTTCGACTTCACCGGCTGGGACATCGCGCTCTTCGCCATCGGGTCGGAAGCGACGGCGAAATACGCGCCCAAGGCCGCCAAGGCCGGGTGCATCGTGATCGACAACTCCTCGCTCTACCGCTACGACCCGGAGGTTCCGCTGGTCGTGCCCGAGGTGAACCCCGAGGCCGTCGAGGGCTATGCGAAGAAGAACATCATCGCGAATCCCAACTGCTCGACCGCGCAGATGGTCGTGGCGCTGAAGCCGCTGCACGACCGCGCGCGGATCAAGCGCGTCGTCGTCTCGACCTACCAGTCCGTCTCGGGCGCCGGGAAGGACGCGATGGACGAGCTGTGGGACCAGACCAAGGGCATGTACGTGCCCGGACAGGAGCGCGAGCCCGCGAAGTTCACCAAGCAGATCGCCTTCAACGTCATTCCGCACATCGACAAGTTCATGGAGGACGGGTCGAC
>NZ_JBQLZP010000076.1:0-4995 GCF_052168335.1 Roseicyclus sp.
AGGAAGGCCGAGATCCAGTCGCTGTCGGCGCGCGGGGCCAAGGGCTCAGCCCCCGCTCAGCAGAAGCTCGAGGCTCGCCCGCCGCGCCAGGTTCTCGAGGCCGACCCCGCGGAACAGGGCGAGCGCGTCGGTGATGTCGCCGTAGTCCGATTCCCGGTCGGCCAGCACGAGGGCCGCGCGCAGGAAGGCCTCGCCCATGCGGCCGTTCTCGAGGAACCAGGCGTAGCGGTGGGCGGGCGGGGGCTCGGCGAAGGCGGCGGCAACGGCGACGGCGAGGGGATCGTCCGACGGGACCGGGGCCGTGGCGCGCCCGCGGGCGATGTCGAAGGCGAAGGCCTCGGCCTCGGTCTGCGGCACGGCGGCCTGCGCCACGTCCTCGTAGATCGGCGAGAGGAGCCCGATGCGCCGCGCCAGCGTTCCCGCCTCGGCCGTCAGCGGCACGCGCTGCAGCCGCTCGGCGAAGATCGTGGCGAAGGCGGTGGCGAGGCCCGCCTCCTGCATGTGCTCGAAGGCGGGCGCGAGGCGGCGCGCGACCTCCGCCGCATCGCCCGCCAGGAGCGCGGCGTCCAGCGCCTGCACGGCGGCCACGCGGTCCCAGACCCCGCCCGAGGCCGAGGGAACGCGCGCGGTGTAGATCGCGAACCATTCCTGCGGCTCGATCGCGCCCGAGCGCGTCAGCCGCTCCGCCGCCGAGAGCTGCGCGCGCCAGCCGGCGAGGGGCGAGAGGTCCGCATGGACGAAAGCGAGCGGGGCGCCCGTGAGATCGGGGCGCTCGGCGATGGCCATGCGCATCTCGAAGGCCAGCGGCGTCAGGTTCGGGTCGGGCGGCAGCGGGCCCTCGCCCTCGAAGAGCTCGGGGTCGAGGAAGCGGGCGATCAGGTCGCCCTCCTCGGTCGTGATCCGCCCGAGCGCCTCGCCCGTGCCGAGCGACAGCGCGGCGGCCGACCAGTCGCCCATCCGCGCGAGGCAGAAGATGCGCGCCGGGAAGGTGGGGGCGATGTCGGGATTGGCCTCCATCGCGTTGCAGGCGCGCCCGCCGTGACCGGTCAGGAGGCTCACGTCGAAGAAGCGGCGGAAGACCTGCGGCTCGGTCGGCCCCGCCCGCTCCATCAGCGCGAGCGCGGGGTCGAGCGCGCCGCGGTCGAGCAGCATGTCGAGCCGCGCGAGGAAGAGCTCGCCCTCGGGGTCGCCCGCGGGCGGGTCGAGCTCGGCCAGCGCGAGCATGCGCGTGAAGGACAGGACCGCCGGGAGCCCGCCGCTCGGCTGCGCCCGGAAGAGGCGCACCAGCGTTTCGGGATCGGAGGCGCCCCACAGGTCGGCGGGAAGCCCCGTGATCGAGCGCGGCAGGAGGCCCACGGCGTCGAGTTCGACCGCGTCGAGCGGCAGGACCGTGATCTCGGGGCGCTCCACCGAGGTGGCGACGTTGGAATGCGGCCGCGTCACGGTGTCCGACAGCCACGGCGGCTCCAGCGTCTCGGGCAGGTCCTGGAGCGTCGGCGGCACGATCTCCTCGATCGGGTCCTGCGCCGCGCCCGCGCCGCCGAGCGAGCAGACCGCGAGGGTCAGCGCCGCGAGCCGCCCGAGCCGGTCAGTCACGTCCGAGGTCCACGGGCTGCGTCACGACTTCCCGCTCGGGCTGAAGGAAGCCCGAGTAGGAATAGGCCACCAGCGCGATCGCGCCGAGCACGATCAGAATCAGGAGAAAGCGGATCAGTCGCCCCATGTGATCGGTCCGTTCCTGCGGCCGGCCTCTCGTGCGCGGCCGCTCCGCACTGCTCGGTCCGGGCGCGTCCCGGAACGTGTCGTGAGGCGCGTCCTCCCGCGCCGTCCGGAGACCGGGAGGTTTGCCGCGCCGCGAATTTCACTATAAGCCATCTCGCGGCGAACAATGCCAGACGGGGACGGAATTTTTTCGGTGATGGGCGAAAGCGCGCCAGAGCTCGACGCACGCCTGCTGAGGACCGTCGTGCTGATCGGCATGATGGGCGCGGGCAAGACCGCCGTGGGCCGGGCGCTCGCGGCGCGGCTCGGCGTGCCGATGCGCGATTCCGATGCCGAGATCGTCGAGCGCTCGCAGCTCTCCATCGCCGAGATCTTCGAGCGCTACGGCGAGCCCTTCTTCCGCGAGAAGGAGACCCAGGTGATCGCGCGCCTCCTCGAGGGGCCGCCCTGCGTCCTGTCCACCGGCGGCGGCGCCTGGATGTCGGAGCGCAACCGCGCGCTCCTGACCGAGAAGGCGTCGGTCCTCTGGCTCGAGGCGGATCTCGAGCTTCTGTGGACGCGCGTGCGCCACAAGACGTCGCGCCCGCTCCTGCGGACCGCCGATCCGAGGCAGTCGCTTGCCGACATCCTCTCGCAGCGCAGCCCCGTCTACGCGCTCGCGCCGCTGCGGATCCACGTGCGGCCGGAATGGTCCATCACCGAGACGGCGGGGCATGTCCTGCGCATCCTGATCGCCGCCGGGGCGGCCGAAGAGGTCAAGTGACATGAACGAAACCGGACCCATGGCGCATGACGTTCACGTACCGCTCGGCGATCGCGCCTACGACGTGCGGATCGGCACGGGCCTCGTCGCCCGCGCCGGGGCGGAGATCGCGGACCTCCTGCCGCGCCCGCGCGCCTGGATCGTGACGGAGGAGACCGTCGCGCGGCTCCATCTCGGGACGCTCCGCGCCGGGCTGTCCGCCGCCGGCATCGAGGCCGGCGCGCTGATCCTGCCGCCCGGCGAGCCGACGAAGGGCTGGCCGCACCTGATCGAGACGGTCGAGTGGCTGCTCGCCGAGAAGGTCGAGCGCCGGGACCTCGTCATCGCCTTCGGCGGCGGGGTCATCGGCGATCTCGTCGGCTTCGCCTGCGCGATCCTCCGGCGCGGCGTCCGCTTCGTTCAGGTGCCCACGACGCTGCTCGCGCAGGTCGACAGCTCGGTCGGCGGCAAGACCGGGATCAACACGACCCACGGCAAGAACCTCGTCGGCGCCTTCCACCAGCCCGTCCGGGTCCTCGCCGATATCGACGTGCTCGGCACGCTCGGCGAACGCGACTTTCTCGCGGGCTATGGCGAGGTGGCGAAGTACGGCCTTCTCGGCGACGCGGCGTTCTTCGCCTGGCTCGAGGCGAACGGCCGGGCGCTGGCGCGGGGCGATGCCGCGCTCCGCGCCGAGGCGATCCGCCGCTCGGTGCAGATGAAGGCCGACATCGTGGTGCGCGACGAGACCGAGCAGGGGGACCGCGCGCTCCTGAACCTCGGGCACACCTTCGGCCATGCGCTCGAGGCCGCGACGGGCTACTCGGATCGGCTGTTGCACGGCGAGGGGGTGGCGATCGGCTGCGCGCTCGCCTTCGAGCTGTCGTCGCGGCTGGGCCTCTGTCCGCAGGAGGAGCCGAGCCGGGTGCGCGCGCACCTCGCCGCAATGGGCATGAAGCGCGACCTCGCCGACATCCCGGGCGACCTGCCGGACGCCGACGGGCTCCTCGCGCTGATGGCGCAGGACAAGAAGGTGGTCGGCGGGCAGCTCCGGTTCATCCTGGCGCGCGGGATCGGGGAGGCCTTCGTCACCGGCGATGTGCCCGCGGAGGCGGTGCGCCTGGTCCTGTCGGACGCGCTGCGGGGGCGCTGACCGGATTTTCGTACGAAAATCCGCACCCTGCGAAAATTCGTTCGAATTTTCGGTTGAACCGCTGCCCTCAATCCTTGCCGCGATAGGGCTCGACGTATTGCAGCGCCATGTCCCAGGGGAAGAAGATCCAGGTGTCCTGGCTCACCCCGGTGATGAAGGTATCCACCATCGGCTCGCCCTTGGGCTTGGCGTAGACGGTGGCGAAATGCGCCCTGGGGTAGAGCGCGCGCACCACCTCGAGCGTCTTGCCGGTATCGACCAGGTCGTCGACCACGAGCACACCCTCGCCGTCGCCCATCATCGTGTCGTCGGGGCGGTTCAGCACCACGGGAGCGGCCTGCGTCTGGTGGTTGTAGCTCTTGACGCTGATCGTATCGACCATGCGGATGTCGAGCTCGCGCGCGACGATCATTGCGGGCGCCATGCCGCCCCGCGTGATCGCGACGACGGCGCGCCAGGCGCCGTCCGCGCCCGGCCCGCGCTTGTCCAGCCGCCAGGCCAGCGCGCGGGCGTCGCGGTG
This sequence comes from Roseicyclus sp., assembly GCF_052168335.1. Classification (GTDB taxonomy): domain Bacteria; phylum Pseudomonadota; class Alphaproteobacteria; order Rhodobacterales; family Rhodobacteraceae; genus Roseibacterium. Next base: position 4,138 of record NZ_JBQLZP010000076.1, read on the forward strand.
GATCTGGTCCCAGCTCACGTGGAACCCCTTCTCGTGCGGCAGCGGATTGATCATCGCCTCACTCCCCCTTGCGCTCCAGCGTCATGTCGGGCGCCTCGGGGTTCTTCATCCCGATGATGTTGTAGCCCGAATCGACATGGTGGACCTCGCCCGTCACCGCGCTGGAGAGATCGGACAGGAGGTAGAGGGCGGACTTGCCCACCTCCTCCTGCGTGACCGTCCGGCGCAGGGGCGCGTTGTTCTCGTTCCATTTCAGGATGTAGCGGAAATCGCCGATGCCCGAGGCCGCGAGCGTCTTGATCGTGCCCGCCGAGATCGCGTTCACCCGGATGCCGTCGCGCCCGAGATCCTCGGCGAGATACATGACCGAGGCCTCGAGCGCCGCCTTGGCCACGCCCATGACGTTGTAGTGCGGCATCACCTTCTCGGCGCCGAAATAGGTCAGCGTCAGGAGCGAGCCGCCATTGGGCATCATCTTCTCCGCGCGCTGGCAGACGGCGGTGAAGGAATAGACCGAGATCTGCATGGTCGTCGCGAAGTTCGCGGGGCTCGTGTCGACGTAGCGGCCGCGAAGCTCGTTCTTGTCGGAGAAGCCGATGGCGTGGACCACGAAGTCGAGGCTGTCCCAGCGTTCGGCGAGACCCGCGAACAGCGCGTCGAGGCTCGCCTCGTCGCCGACGTCGCAGGGCAGGACGATGTCCGAGCCGACCTCCTCCGCCAGGGGCTTCACGCGCTTCAGAAGCTGTTCGCCCTGGTAGGAAAAGGCCAGTTCCGCGCCTTCGGCGGCGACGGCGCGGGCGATGCCCCAGGCGATCGACTTGTCGTTGGCCAGACCCATGATCAGCCCGCGTTTGCCCG
>NZ_JBQLZP010000077.1:0-2426 GCF_052168335.1 Roseicyclus sp.
GGCAGGAGATGTCTTCGAGGGCGACGCGGGCTGGCTTGTCGTCACGGCGCCGTTCAATGCAGGTGTGTATGGTCAGGCCGATCTCCACCTCCGCCGCGAGGGGGAGCCCGACGTCATCCACCGCTTCCCGGACGTGCGCCAGTACGTGAACCAGGTCGAGGCGGTGGCCGCGACGCTACTGGACGGCGCGCCCTACGCGATGCCGCTCGAGCAGTCGCGCGGCACCCACGCCGTGATCGACGCGGTATTCGACAGGCTCGGGCCGCCGCGCTAAAGTCTCGGCGCGAGTGTGTGGAGGGGCCGCCGATGCCGAGGAACGACGACGCGAATCTCGACGGACGGGTGAACGGCGAACAGCCCGAGACGCCGGCGAAGGACCACCTGGGCCTGCGGCTTCTCTATATGGTGATCATCGCTTTCATGCTGTCGATCTCGCAGACCGTCCTGACGCTGCTGACGGTGGTGCAGTTCATCATCATGCTGGTCAACAACGGCGAGCGGAACGCGCGGCTCGCCGATTTCGGCACCGACCTCGGGATCTGGATGGCCAAGGCCGCGCGCTACCAATCCGCCGCCTCCGAGGTGAAGCCCTGGCCCTGGACCGATCTCGACTGACTGCGACGCATTGGCCGACAGAAAAACTCGGGTTTGACTTTTCCGAGTGAAATGCTCACCTTCTCCGCAGAGACTCGGACGGAGAGGGCGGCATGATCGTCTGCCACTGCACCAACATCAGCGATCACGAGATCCACTCCGCCATCGACTGGATGCGCGCCGCAGATCCCGACACGATCATCACCCCCGGCAAGGTCTACCGCGCGCTCGGCAAGAAGGCCGATTGCGGCGGATGCCTCTCGCTCTTCATGGACACGATGGCGCGCAACCCCAGCCTCGGCGTCCCCTCCGAGCTGCGCAACCTGCGCGGACGGCGCAGCACCGGGGCCTGACCGCCGGGCGCGCCGTGGTCGCAGGCGCCGGTTTTCCCATGGAAATCGGGCCCTGGCCCTGCCATCCTCACCGCAGAACGACACCCGACGCGGAACGTGCCGGGACCCCGCCGAGAACAAGGAGATCCGGAAGATGAAGGGCGACGCAAAGGTCATCGAATACCTGAACGCAGCGCTGCGCAGCGAGCTTACGGCGGTCAGCCAGTACTGGCTGCACTACCGCCTGCAGGAGGACTGGGGCTTCGGCCGCATCGCCGACAAGTCGCGCGAGGAGAGCATCGAGGAGATGCACCACGCCGACAAGCTCATCGCGCGGATCATCTTCCTCGAGGGGCACCCGAACCTGCAGAAGCTCGATCCCCTGCGGATCGGCCAGAACCTCAAGGAGACGCTCGAGGCCGACCTCGCCGCGGAGCATGACGCGCGCAATCTCTACGTCGAGGCGCGCGACTACTGCGACAGCGTGAAGGACTACGTCTCGAAGAACCTCTTCGAGGAGCTGATCGCGGACGAGGAGGGCCACATCGACTTCCTCGAGACGCAACTCGGCCTCTACGGCACGATCGGCGAGGCGCATTACAGCCTGCTTCAGGCCAAGCCCGCGAACGAGGCGGAATGACGAAGCGCTGCGGCGGCCGGGGCGACCTCGCCGCCGCTCCTTCCTGACGGGGCCTCTGGCCCTAGTCGATGACGGGGATGCCCGTGGTCACGTCCATCGTGGTGTCGGGCGCGTCGAGGGCTCCCAGGCTGAAGAGCAGAAGGTACCCGAAGATCCCCACGACCGTCAGCGCGACGAACCCCTTCTCGAGGTAGTCGACGATCCCGCTTCTGCTCCCGCCGCCGACCGCGCGGGGCAGCCGCGCCCTTTGCGGCCTGCGGTTGGCGTCCACGGATGCGCCGGACATGCCAGCGCCGTCCCGCACCCGGGCTGCCGGCGCCTCGGGAGCGATCGGGTCGGCGTCCGTCTGCGTTTCGGGCAGAGCGTCGTGTGCCGCAACGGCATCCGGCACGGCAGGTTCCGATCCGGTCTCCGGAGCGGGTTCCGGTGCGGCCTCGGTCCGGGTCTCCGGCGTGGGCGCGGCGAGCCGGGCGAGTTCCTCCGCCCGGACCATCTGCTGCGCGTCCGCGATGATCGGCGCGTAGTCCTCGGGCAGCGCCGAAGCGGAGCGGATGATGTAGGTCGCGGCGCCGAGACGGAACTGCCGCGCCTCCTCCGCGTCCTCGCAGAGGCTCAGCATCTGCGACATCACGTAGAGCGTGAATTCCTCGGGCGAGAAGCTCTCGCGGGCCTCGGCGAACCGGTCGTAGGCGTCGTCGAGCATGCCGATCATCGGCTCGCACGGGCCGGAGATGAGCGCGTCGCTGACATGTTCGGTCATGGCCCGGAGCGCTTCGCCGTAATAGACGATGCGGAACAGGGTATCCTGCTGCCCACCAACGCTCGTGGACACCAGACCCATCGGCCTCGCGATGCTCGAT
>NZ_JBQLZP010000078.1:0-11810 GCF_052168335.1 Roseicyclus sp.
CTTCGGGCGCGGGCGGTGCCTCCTCGCGCCGGAGGGCCACGACCTGAAGGGCGGCCGGCGCCCCCGCGAGGATCTCCAGCGCCTCGGCGGCATCGGACGAGACCTGGATGACCGGGCCCGGGTTCTCGCGCTCGCGCCGGAACAGCGCCCCGATCACGTAGCGCCCGTTCTCCTCGTTGCGGATGATCACGCGCTCGGGGTCGGCCACGTCGGGATGCGCGACCCAGACGCCGCCGAGCGAGGGCCGTCCGTCCCAGAGCCCCTCGTCGGTGGCCGCGAAGATCTCGGGCGCCTCGACGTCGCGCTCCGCGAGCGGCGTGGCGCCGATCTGCGCCGGGCCCTCGGCGGACGCGTTCCGCGACCCGAAGGAGAAGTCCACAGCCCCCGTCTCTCCGCAGGCGGAGAGCGCGGTGACGGCACAAAGCGTCAGGGCGACCCGGCCGCGACGCCGGACATACGTGCGCATGGGATGGTGCTCGGTCATCTGCTGCTCTTTCCGCGCTCAATCATGGCCCGGCTTGTCCGGCGCCTTGTTCGTCCCGCGGCCCTTGTTCCGGACCGTCAAGACACTTTGCGCTGGACAATACCTGCTTCGCGGGCATCTGAAAACCCGGCACGCTCAGCTTTCGCCGAGGTGATGGCTGCGGGACACGCCTTTCAGAATCGCCCCCGCCCGCGTATCCCCTCGCCCTGCGCGGAGGAGTGGCCGAGCGGTCGAAGGCACCGGTCTTGAAAACCGGCGTGCGCGAGAGCGCACCGTGGGTTCGAATCCCACCTCCTCCGCCACTTGCCCCCGTCTCATTTCCCTGTACCGGACGCGCCGGAAAACCTTGCGCAATTTCCGGGACTTACCCCGCAAAATTTTCGACAGAGACGCACCTTCGCGACCATTTCCCACGCCGACACCCGGCCCGTCCCAGTCGGCCAGTTCGGCCGGTGCGGTTTTCGGCCGGATTCCCCGAGAGCATCGAATTAACAGGGAATTTCGGGCAAGCGGAGGTGCCGAGGCCAGCTTCAAGGAAAAATCCCGCATCCATGTGAGGGGCCTGCTCACGTATTCCCTGCTCAATGGAACAGTGGATTACTCTCGCCGAACAGGGAACTTGTTCGCGAGAGCGGGGACAACGCGGTCGGGATCAGGGAACGGGGTCAGCCGTCGTTCCGAAGCTTCCGTTCCTGGGCATCCCAGTCGCGCGGCAGCTTCTTGCCGATCAGAAACGGGCGGACGGGTCGAGCCTTGTCCGGGATGAGGGCGCCGAGCGGAGGCCGATGGCCGTTTGCAGTACACTCCACAGATACGCCGGCGAGGACTGCCGTGCCGCACGTGTCCGATCCCGGAAGGGGTCTTTCCGGCAGACAGCCTTTCCGCCCTGTCGCCCCGGGGCGGCGCCGGAACGCTCATGAACGACAGCCGCGCCACCGCTCTCGCCGGGTGGCGCGGTCTCTGCGCGGATCGATGGGCAGCGTCACCGTCCCGGCTGAGACTGGTTCGAAGTGGTCTGCCAGGTCCGCGGGACTGGTTCCGCTGGACCCGCCATCTCGTGGGACGTCAGCCGATGGGGATGTTCTCCCGGAGGATCAGCCGGGGTTCGATGAAGTGCTCGGGCAGGAACCGGGTCCCCACCGCGATGGCGCCGAGGAGACGGACAACGGCCTGCTCGGCCACGAGTTGCGCGTTCTGGTCGATCACGACATCGATCACGCCGTCGAGGAGGAAGCGGCGTACGCTGTCGGAGAGATCGTGCATGATGACCACGGGACGTCCGTCGCGCGGAAGCGTGGACACGACCCGCGCGATGCCGGTGCGCCCGCCGCCCATGCAGTATAGGCCGACCACATCCGGGTAGCGGTCGAAGAGGGCGAGCGCCGCAGCCTCGGACCGCTGGTTGTCCGAGCGCACATCGATAGGGTCCATGACCTTCAGGTGCGGATGCTCGGCCTCGAGAACCGCGCGGGCGCCGAAGGCGCGCTCCCGCTGCCCGTAGAGCTCGCCGTTCCCGGCGAAGAGCGCGATGCGCCCCTCCGTCCGCGCCAGGAACCGCCCGAGGAGGAGGCCCGCAGTCCGTCCCGCGATCCGGTCGTTGACACCGACATAGGCGGCTCGCGGCGTCGACTGGAGGTCCGAGGCGAGCGTCACGACCTTGACCCCGGCGTCCGTCAGTTCGTGAACGGCATGGCGGGTCAGGGGGTCATCGACGGCGACGAAGCCCACACCCTTGGTCTCCAGCGACAGGTCCCCGAGTGCCTCGACCAGCGTTCGCGGCGCGAGGTCCGGCAGATCGTGGACGCGGATCGAGGACACCAGCGGCAGGGTGGAGGCGAAGTCCTCGATGTGGCGGGCGACTTCGGTGAGGAAAGCCTGGAGGCGGCGCGGGATGAAGAACTCGAGCTGCACGCGCCGCGCGGGCAGCACGACCTGCCCCTCGAGCGGAAGATAGCCGAGTTGCCCGGCGGCTTCCATCACGCGCTGCCGGTTGGCGGCGCTGACCCCCTTCCGCCCGTTCAGGACCCGGTCGACTGTCGCCGTCGAGACACCCGCCCGGCGGGCAATGTCCGGTATTGTCGCGCGTCCCATGACTGTCGATCCTCAGGCCCTCGGCTCCCGTCTTCGATCCTGCGGGTTGAAGTACTTCACATCAAGCGGCCTTCTTTCCCAAGCCACCGCGCGCCCCGTTCCCGCGGAATGGCAAAGGATTGTTGAAAATGAATCCCGTCTTCACCGATGCGTCCGCATTCCGTGATGGAATCTGATGTGATCCCCTTTTGTGTTCCGCTGCGGCTGCTGCCACGCTGACTCACCGGCGCGGGGGCCTTGCCGCGCGAACCGGGGAATCACATGCCGGGGACGAACGGGAACCCCGAGGGAGGATGTCATGAACATGAACGGACGCGCCGGGCGGCGTGCTCTTTTGGCGGTGCTCCTGTCCGGCACGGCCCTTGGCGGGCCTGCGCTGGCCGAGGACGTGGAAGTCATTCACTGGCTGAGTTCGGGCGCGGAATCGGCGGCGATCCAGTACGTCGCCGACGGGGTCGAGGCGCTGGGCTCCAACTGGGTCGAGATCGTCCCGCCCGACCACGCGGCCGGCGCGCGGGCGCTCTTCACGTCGCGGATCGGGGGCGGCAATCCGCCGGGCGGCATGTTCCTGTCCATCGGGCGCGAGGCTGTCGATCTGGGCGAACAGGGCGTGCTGCGCGACATCTCCGGCTTCGTCGAGGCCGAGGGGCTGGTGGCGACCTTGCCGCAATTCGCCATCGACATCGCCAGCGACGCCGATGGCGGCCTCTTCGCGGTGCCGGTCGCCTTCGAGACGCAGAACTTCATGTGGACCTCGCCCAGTGCCTTCGCCGCGGCGGGGCTCGAGCCCCCGACGAGCTGGGCCGAACTGGTCGAGCAGGGGCCGTCGCTCGAAGCGGCCGGGATCATCCCCATCGCCGTCGGCGCGCAGGGCTGGCAGCTCAACATCCTGCACTTCTCGATCCTGACCTCGCTCATCGGCAGCGACGGGTACTTCGCATTCTACCGCGACAAGGACGCCTCCGTCGGCGAGAGCGACGCGGTGGTCGAGAGCTTCGAGATCCTGCGCGCGCTCTCGCAGATGGCCGATGCCGGCAATACCAACCGGGGATGGACGGATACCCTGAACCTCGTCGCCGAGGGGCAGGCCGCCGTCTTCGTGATGGGGAGTTGGGCAGGCGGCGAATTCGCGGCGATGGGCATGGACTACGGAACCGACTGGGGCTGCATGATCGCGGGCGGGGATACCTGGATCGTGGGCGCCACGGGCTTCATGTTCCCCGACCTCGGCCGAGACTCGGAGGGGCAGGACGACTTCATCCGCGCGCTTCTCGACCCGGGCGTCCAGACCGGCTTCTCCATCGAGAAGGGATCGATCCCGTCCCGCACCGACGCGAGCGTGGCCGAGCTGTCGGAATGTTCGCAGATGGTGGCGGCCGGGATGGCGGCGGGCAACGCGGTGCCGAACCCCAACGCGCTTCTCTCGGGGGATGCGCAGGGGCAGATCGGGGACCTCCTGATGAACTTCTGGTCCGACGCCTCGGTCACGCCCGAGGATGCCGCGGCGCGCTTCGCCTCCATCGTCCTGTCGGACACCTGAAGGCCAGAGACCACCCTCCCGCGGTTTCGGCCGTGGGGCGGGCGCCCGCCGCGCCCGCCCCGCCTTGCCCCCTGAATGGCGCTCCGAAAGGGACCGACCGGCAGATGATCGTCCGACCTGGGACAATGGCCCGCCTCGTGCTCGTGCCCACGATCCTGTTCACGGTCGTGGGTTACTATGGCTCGATCCTTTGGACCGTCGGCCTGTCGTTCACGCCCTCGCGCATCCTGCCGGTCAGCCGTTGGGCCGGCCTCGACATGTATGAGCGGCTGCTGTCGACCGACCGCTGGCACGTCGCCTATACCAATCTCTTCGTCTTCGGCGGTCTCTACATCGGCTGCTGTCTGCTCGTGGGCCTCCTGCTGGCCATCGCGCTCGACCAGGGCGTGCGCGGGCGGAGCCTGTTCCAGACCCTGTTCCTCTATCCCATCGCGCTGAGCTTCATCGTCACCGGCCTGGCGTGGCGCTGGCTCCTGAACCCCACGACAGGCCTGCAGGAGTTCGCGCGCGGCCTCGGGTTCGAGACCTTCACGCTCGACCTCCTGTCGAGCCCGGAGAAGGCGATCTTCACCCTCGTCATAGCCGGCGTCTGGCACTCGGCGGGGCTGACCATGGTCATCCTCTTTGCCGGTCTCCAGTCGATCGACGGCGAGATATGGCGCGCGGGGCGGGTGGACGGCATCCCGCGGTCGCGGATGTACCTGCACGTGGTCCTGCCGATGCTCTGGCCGGTGGTCGTGACCTGCCTCGTCCTGCTGGCCATGAACGTGGTGCGGAGCTACGACCTCGTCGTGGCGCTGACGGGCGGGGGGCCCGGCTTCTCGACGGACGTTCCCGCGAAATTCATCGTCGACCACTACTTCGAGCGGTCGAGCATCGGCCTCGCCTCGGCCGCGGCGACGCTCCTCCTGCTGACGGTCGCGGCGATCTTCGGCCTCATCGCGGTGATTCGCCGCTACCGGGGGGAGGCCGCATGACGCAGGGTGTCTCCATCGGCCGGATCGGTCTCTACGCCTTCCTCGTCGCGACCGCGCTCTTCTTCGCCCTGCCGCTCATCGTGGTCCTGCTCACCGCGCTGAAGGACAGCGACGAGGCGCGCGGCGCCTCCGTCTTCGTCCTGCCGCGCGCGCCCGACCTCGAGGCCTTCGCGACCGCCTGGAGCAGCGCCTGCATCGGGCGCGACTGCACCGGCATCGGCGGGCGGTTCTGGAATTCGGTCGTCATCACGGTGCTCAGCACGTCGATTTCGCTGGTGATCGCGTCGATCAACGGCTTCGCGCTCGCGCTCTGGAACCTGCGGCGCGGAGGGATGATCCTCGGTCTTCTTCTGGTCGGCGCCTTCGTTCCCTACCAGATCATGATCTACCCGCTCGTCCGGATGTTCGCGCTCGGCGGAATACACCAGACGCTGACGGCGCTGGTGACGGTTCACGTCCTCTTCGGCCTGCCGATCCTGACGCTGATCTTCCGCAACTTCTACGTCGGGCTGCCGGGCGAGCTCATCAAGGCGGCGCGGGTCGACGGGGCAGGCTTCTTCCAGATCTACCGCTGGGTCATCCTGCCCATGTCGCTCAACGTCTTCATCGTCGCGGGCATCCTCTCGGTCACCGGGGTCTGGAACGACTACCTCTTGGGGCTGATCTTCGGCGGGCAGACATGGCAGCCGATGACGGTCTCGGTCGCGTCGCTGGTCAACACCAGCGCCACGGGCGTGCCCGAGCACAACGTGAACATGGCCGCGACGCTCCTGACCGCGCTGCCGCCGCTCCTCATCTACCTCCTGTCGGGGAAGTACTTCGTCCGGGGCGTCACGTCCGGCGCGGTGAAGGGATAGCCATGACACAGGTCCACATCGACAGGCTTGTCCGCTCCTACGGCACTCATGTCGTTCTCAAGGACATCAGCCTCGACATCGCGGACGGCGAGTTCGTCGTGCTCCTCGGGCCGTCCGGCTGCGGGAAATCCACGCTCCTCTCGGCCATCGCTGGCCTCGACGAGGTGCAGGGCGGACGCATCCTGTTCGACGGCAAGGACGTCACGCGGCTCGAGCCGAACGCGCGCGAGATCGGCATGGTGTTCCAGTCCTACGCCCTTTACCCGACCATGACGGCACGGGCGAACATGTCCTTCGCGCTGCGCGTCGCCGGCAAGCCGAAGGCCGAGATCGACGCGCAGGTGAACTGGGCCGCCGACCTGCTCCAGATCGGGCATCTTCTGGACCGCAAGCCGGCCCAGCTCTCGGGCGGACAGAGGCAGCGCGTCGCCATCGGCCGGGCGCTGGTGCGCCACGCGCGTCTGTTCCTGTTCGACGAGCCGCTGTCGAACCTCGACGCCAAGCTCCGCAACGAGATGCGCAACGAGATCAAGGCGCTGCACGAGAAGCTCGGGGCGACCTTCATCTTCGTCACCCACGACCAGATCGAGGCCATGACGCTCGCCACCCGCATCGCGGTGATGAACGGCGGCGTGATCGAGCAGGTGGGCACGCCCGACGAGGTCTACCGCAGGCCCGCGACCCGTTTCGTGGCCGATTTCATCGGATTGCCCGCAATGAGCTTTCTCGACGCGGAGCTTTCGGACGAGGGCGGCACGCCCGTCGCGCGGATCGGCGACCGCGTGCTCCCGCTCGGCGGCTACGGCTTCGCCGCGCCCTACGACGGCCGCCCGCGCGCGGTGCATCTCGGTCTTCGGCCCGAGAGGATCGCGGTCTCCGCCGGTCGGGCGGAGGGCACGGTCGAGGTCAGGCTCCGGAGCGTCGAGCCGCACGGCGCCGACACGCTCCTGTGGCTCGACATCGCCGGGCAGACCATGTCCGCGCGCGTGGCCCCCGAGGCCGCCGCGACGCTCGGCGACAGGCTTCACATCCGGGCCGAGATCGAGGGCGTCTCGCTCTTCGATCCCGGAAGCGGCGCGAGACTATGACAGGCAGGATCAGGGAGTAGCCAAGGTGTTCATCGGAACCAACGTCTACGGCTGGACGCAGATCGCCCGGCGCGAAGGCCGCGACTATGACCGCAGGCGCGCCATGCGGGATGCGAAAGCCGCGGGCCTTACCGGGTGGGAGGACGCCTTCGCCTCGGCCGACCAGGTGGCCGCCGTCGCAGCGGATTCCGCAGAGGCGGGGCTCGGCATGCGTTCGGCCTATGTCTTCGGCGCCTTCCATACCGAGGAGCACGCGGCTGCCGCCGCCGCCAATGCGCTGGCCATCGTCGAGGCGCTCATGCCGCACGGGGTGCGGAAGTTCATCTTCAACCCCGATCCGCTTCCGGAGGGCGCATTGAAGTGCGACGCCGAGCTGCGCATCCAGGCGAAGAGCGTCGAGGCGCTCGGTCGTCTGCTGCGCGCGCAGGGGGCAGAGCTTCTCTACCATACCCATGCGCCCGAGATGCAGGCCTCGGCACGCGAGTTCCACCACATGCTCGCGGCGACGGACCCCGCGGCAGTCTCGCTCTGTCTCGACGTGCATTGGGTCTGGCGCGGCGCCGGCAACTCGCAGGTGGCGCTCGAGGACATCGTGCGGCTCTACGGGTCGCGCGTGCGCGAGCTTCACCTGCGCCAGAGCCATGGCGGCGTCTGGGCCGAGGCGGTGGAGGACGGCGACATCGACCTCGCCCGGGTGGCGGGGATGCTGGAGGAGCGTGGCGCAAGGCCGCTCCTCGTCCTCGAGCACGCCTACGAGACCGCAACGCCGATGACCCGCGACCCGGTCGAGGCGCATCGGGCGAGCCGCGACTATGTCGCCGATCTCTTCAGTGCCATCGGAGCCTGAGCGCATGGCGCGGCGTGTCCTCCTCATCGGCGCGGGTGTGATCGCCCGGCACCACGCGGCCGCAGCGGCCACACTCGGCGAGACCGAGATCCTGGCGGCGGACCCCTCCGAGGCGGCGCGCGCCGCCTTCGCCGCCGAGCATCCGGGCGCGCGGCTCTTCGCCGAGGCGGAGGAGATGCTGTCCCACGCCCCGGCCGGCCCCCGCGACATCGTCGTGGTCGCCGTGCCGCCCTGGCTTCACGCGCCGCTGTGCCTGATGGCGCTCGAGAGGGGCTTCCACGTCCTTTGCGAAAAGCCGCTCGGCCGCACTCTGGCCGAAGTCGACACCATTCTCGAGGCTGCCCGGCGCGCGGGACGGATGGTCGGCGACTGCGCGATCCGGTTCAACGACCAGCCCGCGATGCGGCGCGCGCGGGAGATCCTGGCGTCGGGCGCGCTCGGCGACCTGACGCTTCTGCGGATGGTCAACCGCCTCCAGCGGATGCGGCCGGGGGTGGAGTACCAGCCCGCGAGCCGTTGGTTCCTCAGCCGCGAAGCCGCGGGCGGCGGCGTCGTGATGGACTGGGCGGTCTACGACTTCGCGATGCTCTTCGACGTCCTGCGCCCGGTCGCCGCGACGGTGGAGTTCGCCCGAACCGGCGGCATCGAGGGTCGCGACGACCCGCCGGACGTTCCGATCGAGGTGGAGAGCCACGTCGTCGCGACTCTGACGCTCGACCTCGGCGACGGCACCCGTCTGCCCATGCTCTACGAGCGGGCGAACGGCGTGAACGGGCCGAACCTGCGGGAACTGAGCCTCGAGGGCACGCGGGGCGGCCTCTGCTGGCAATGGCTGCCGCCCTACGAGGACGGAATGACACGCATCACCCGCTTCGTCGATCTGGGCGCCACGGTCTCCGAGGAGGTGGAGGCGATGCCCATGGCAGGGCAGCCGCATTTCCACCATCTGCCGCTCGTCGCTCTCGCCGCCCGGATCGACGGCGGGCCCTCGCCGTCGCTCGACGAGGCCGGCATCCGCTTCAACTTCGCGACTGTCGCCGCCCTCTACGAGGCCGAGTGGTCCCGCGCCCCCGTCACCGTGCGGAGGTGAGATGGACCCTCTCGGCAGCGACCTCGTGGGGTTGAGGGTCCTCGTGACCGGGGCTGCGACGGGTATCGGCCACGAGGTGGCCCGCGCCTTCGCCGATGCGGGTGCGGTCGTGGCCGTCACCGACATCTCCGCCCGCATCGATGAGGCGGCGCTCACCACCGGCGCCGCCTGCGCCTTCCGGGGCGATGTGGCGTCCGAGGCCGACGCCGCCCGGATCGTCGCCGGGGCGGTGGCGTCCGTCGGCGGGCTCGACTGCCTCGTCAACGTCGCGGGCCTGCAGATCGTCGGCGCGGCGGAGGAGATGCGGGCCGACGACTGGGACAGGCTCATGGCGGTGAACCTGCGCGGGCCGTTCCTCATGTGCCGCGCGGCGATCCCGCATCTCCGGCGGTCGTCGCGCGGCGCCATCATCAACACCGCGTCGGTGGCCGGCCAGAGGGGCGGCCCCGGCAGCACGGCCTATTCGGCGTCCAAGGGGGGCCTCATCGCTTTCGGAACGGCCCTCGCGCTCGAGTTGGCGCCCGACGGCATCACGGTGAACACGATCTGCCCCGGCTGGGTCGACACCGGCTTCAACGCGCCGGTGATCCGCCTCATGGGCGGCCGCGAGGCGCATGCCAGGATCGTCGCCGAGGGGGTGCCGCTCGGTCGGCAGGGAACGCCTGCGGACATCGCACCCGCCTACCTTTTCCTCGCCTCCAGCGGTGCGCGATACGTCACCGCCAAGGCCATCGGCGTGGACGGCGGCCTCTACAACTAGGGGGTGCCTAAAGTCTTCATTGTATGCAAGGCGCGCTTGGGGCAGGGCAGGGGACCGGCATGCGTCGGCGCATCCCGGTCCCGTCCGGTCCGCCACGGACGCAAATTCGCGATATCGCCGAGAGAAATCCGCGATTTGCACCCCGTTTGCCCGTCGCTTGGCACCTTCCCAACCATCCCGAGACGCCTTTTGGAGACGTCCGGCGCCCAATCCTGGGGCTGTGTCTCCGCGGGCGGCATCTTGGCATCCGGTTTTCCCTGCTGGCAGGCCCCGCGCCGTTCAGCCGGGTCGCCCCGTCAGAGCGACATGCCCCCGTCGACCGGCAGCAGAACCCCCGTGACGAAGGATGCCGCGTCCGAAGCGAGGAACATCGCCGCCTCCGCAACCTCCCAGGGCGTCCCCTGCCGGCCCATCGGCACAAGCCGCGCCCTCGCGGCCGCCAGGGCCTCGGGGTCGGCATCGGGCGCGACGATCGCGGTTACATGCGGCGTGTCGATCGGTCCCGGCAGGACGACATTCGCGCGGATGCCCTTTTCCGCATAGGCCCGGGCGATGGACTGGGCCATGCGCTGCAGGGCCGCTTTCGACGCCTCGTAGGCGACGTAGGAATAGGGTCCGGAGCGTAGCCCGGCGAGCGACGAGACATAGACGAGCGCACCCTTGCCCTCGGCTTCCATGATGGGAAGCACGGCCCGCGACAGGTGATAGGCGGCGTTGAGGTTCACGTCGAAGACACGGGCCCAGTCCTCGGGCAGCGTATCGACCACACCGCCCTTCACGCTGGTCCCGAGATTGTAGTGCAGCACGTCGATTCCGCCCCCGGACAGCATCCGGGCAACGGCTCCATTCACCTCGTCGGGCCGGGTCAGATCGGCCGTGTGGGCAAGTGCCTTTCCGCCTTCGGCCTCGATCCGGGCCGCGGTCTCGGCCGCCGCATCCGGATTCCGGTCGATCACGAACACCTCGGCACCTTCCCGGGCGTAGAGGATCGCGGCGGCCTTGCCGTTGCCGACACCCGGCCCGATGGACCCGCCGCCGGCGAGAAGCACGCGCCGCCCTTCGAAGCGCCTCATCGCAGCACCGCCTCGGGCAGGGCCAGCACGATCCACGGTTGCCAGATCAGGAGACCGAGGACACCGACCTGCAGCAGGACAAAGGGAATGATCCCGCGATAGACCTGCGCCATGGTCACGGCGCCGCCCGCCGCACCCTTCAGGTAGAACAGCGCGAAACCGAAGGGCGGCGTCAGGAACGAGGTCTGCAGGTTCACCGCCACCAGGACCGCGAACCAGTAGATCAGGTCCGCCCGAGCCACGTGTTCGCCGAGGTCCATGATCTGCACGATGGGCGCGAAGATCGGCAAGACGATCAGCGTGATCTCGATCCAGTCGAAGAAGAAGCCCATGATGAAGACCATGATCATCATCATCGCGAGCAGTCCCCAATCGCCGAGCGCCAGGCTACGCGCCGTCTCGACGATGAAATGCTCGCCGCCGATGTGCCGAAAAACGTAGGCGAACGCGGTGGCGCCGACGAAGATGAAGAACAGCATCGCGATGGTCCGCACCGAGCCGTCCATTGCGCCCGAAAGCGTCGGCCAGTTCAGCCGGCCCCGGATGAACCCGAGCAGAAGCGCCGCGAATGCGCCGACGCCCGAGGCTTCGGTCGGGGTGGCGAAGCCGCCGATGATCGAGCCGAGGACCGCCACGATGATCAGGAGCGGCAAGGCGAGCGAAATCAGGAATTCCCGCATCAGGCCCGCGCGTTCTTCCGGCGGGATCGGCGGCGCCTTGGGCGCGCTCGAAGGGTTCACCGCCGAGGTCACCACGATGTAGACGAGGTAGACCCCCGCGAGAACCAGCCCGGGGATGAAGGCCGCGACGAAGAGCTTCGCGAGGTTCAGCGTCAGGAGGTCTCCCATGAAGACAAGCATGACCGATGGCGGGATCAGGATGCCGAGCGTTCCCGCGCTCGCCACCGTGCCGGCGGCCAGGGACGGGGAATACCCTTTCGAGATCATCGTCGGCAGCGCCAGCACCGTCAGCATCACGACCGAGGCGCCGATGATGCCGGTGG
>NZ_JBQLZP010000079.1:0-3278 GCF_052168335.1 Roseicyclus sp.
CTTTGACCACGTCTTTGATGGCCGCGCCGCGAGCCCTCCGTCGAGGAGGGCTCGCCGCGCGGCCGGACGATCCCGTCCTCCTGACCCAGCGCGGGCAGCTCCGCCAGACGCTCGGCGATCTTCCGGGCGCGGAGGCCGACCTCCTGCGCGCCACCGAGGTCGCGCCCGAGGCGGGCGAGGCCTACCGCGCCTATGCCAACGGCAAGCGCACCGCGCCGGACGATCCGCTCGCGCCCCGCCTCGCGGCGCAGCTCGCCCGTCCCGACCTGCCCAAGCGCGCGCGGCGCGTCATGTCCTTCGCCGCCGCCAAGTTCGCCGCCGACCGCGGCGACGCGGAGGCCGAGATCGCACATCTCGCCCGCGCCAACCGGCTGACGGCGGAGGCCTTTCCCTATTCCTTCGAGGCCGATCTGGCGACGGCCCGGACGCTCGCCGCCGACTGGACGGCGCTCGAAGTCATGGACGCCGGTGGCCCGCCCGACCGCGCGATCTTCGTGACCGGCCTGCCGCGCTCGGGCACGACGCTGGTGGAGAGCATCCTCGCCGCCCATCCCGAGGTGACGGCGGGGGGCGAGATGCCCTTCCTCTCCCGCGCGCTGGCCCCCGCCTTCGAGGGGCTGCGGGCGGGCGCGCCCGACCCGTCGCGCTTCGCCGAGGCGGGGCGCCTCTACCTCGCCGCGGCGCGCAGGCGGGCGGGGACCTCCGGCATCGTCGCGGACAAGGCGATCTCGACCTTCTCGCGCATGGGCCACGCCGCGGCCGCGCTGCCCGGCGCGCGCTTCGTCGTGCTCCGGCGCGATCCCCGCGACACTGGCCTCTCGCTCTGGCGGAACATGTTTCCCGAGGGGCTGCACCGCTATGCCTACGACCAGGTGCAGATGGCGCGCTACATCCGGCTCCACGAGGCGCTCGTGGCCTTCTGGGAGGCGCGGCTTCCGGGGCGGGTCCACGTCCTCGACTACGAGGCGCTGACCGGCGACCCCGAGGCCGAGACGCGGCGCCTGATCGACTTCTGCGGGCTCGAGTGGCATCCCGCCTGCCTCGCGCCCGAGACGGTGGAGCGGACCGTGGCCACCCTCAGCTTCGCGCAGGTGCGCCGGCCCATCGGGCGCGGCTCGGTCGGCGGATGGCGGCGGCTGGAGGCCGGGCTGGGCGAGTTGCTGGCCGAACTCGACCGCACCGGGCCGCCCGACCTCGGGGCCTGAGACGGGGGCCCGAGACGCGGGCCCGAGACGGGGGGCCAGAGTCGGGGGGCCAGAGACGGGGCCCGACACAGGGGCCCGCGATCGGTTCCCCGAAATGCAAGGGGGCGGCCATTCTAGCCGCCCCTTGCACATGTCCTGTCGGGGATGCCCCGCCCGCGTCACTCCGCGGCTTCGATCCCGGTCGGCTTCGCCGCGGCCCTCCGGGGGCGATTCTGGCGCGTCCAGACGAGCTTGATCTCGCCTTCGGATTTCTCTGCTTCTTCGAGGATGGTTTCCATCCAGCGACGGGTCTTCATCTGCCTGTTCCCTTCTGCCGATTCCCGTGCCCGCGTGTGTCCGGGCTTGGCGCCACGATGGCCTCGATTTCGGGCAGTGTTGGGGCGAAACCGCTAAGCTACGATGAAAGATCGCGGCGGAATTGAGGCGGACGCCGGAGCCGGAAACGCCTATCTTCGCCGGACTTTCATCGACTTCTTCGGAATGGCGGCGGCCGGAGGCGCCACGAAAGCGCCCGGAACCGTGCGCGCCCGCCGCCTTCCGTCCCTCAGAGGCGAATCGCCGACAGGAGCCGCCCGTAATCCGCCTCGCCCCGGTGGACGGACCGCCGGTAGGAATAGAAGCGCGTCGCGTCGCGGTAGGTGCAGTGACGTGTCCATTCCGCTTCGGCCACGCCCGCGGCGCGGAGCCGTTTCAGCCCGTAGCCCGGCAGATCGAAGAGGTATTTGCCGTCCGCGCCGTTGATGAAGAACCGCGCATTCGCCGGATCGTCGTCGCAGAACCGCTCGAGGAACTCCGGCCCGACCTCGTAGGCGGCCTGGCTGATGGAGGGGCCGATGGCCGCGCGGATGCGGCCCCGGTCTGCCCCCGCGCGCTCCATCTCCTCGACGGTCGCCTCGACGATCCCGTCGAGCGCCCCGCGCCAGCCCGCGTGGGCGGCGGCGATCACGCCCGCCTCGCGGTCGGCGAAGAGGATGGGCTGGCAATCCGCGGTCAGGACCGCGATGGCGAGGCCTGGCGTCCTGGTCACGAGCGCGTCGGCCCGGATCGGCTCGGGCGGCGGGGCATCGAGTGTGACGGCACGGGCGGAATGGACCTGGTGAACCGTCAGGAGGGCCTCGGCGCCGACGCCCAGCGCCTCGGCCGCGCGCCTGCGGTTCATCGCCACGATCTCGGCCTGGTCGGAGGAGCCGCCGCCGCAGTTCAGCCCCTCGAAGATGCCCGAGGAGGCGCCGCCGCGGCGCGTGAAGAATCCGTGCAGCACGCCGTCCAGAAGCGGGGAGGTCAGGATCTCGAGGCTGACGGTCACGGCGTTCATGGACGGGTCGCGCTGCCTCCTGGCGGTCGGGCCACGGTCTCTCCGGGTGGGTCCGCGAATCCCGGCGGAAGTCCGGCGGCGTCGGGCACGAGCGCGAGCACCTTGAACAGGTTTCCCATTTCGGTGGGATGCGTCAACCGTCTGTGTGCGGCGACATGCGCCTCGAGCGCCGCGCCCTCCAGCCGGGCCGCGAGCGCGCGCGCGCGCTCGGTGATCCCCAGCCGCTCGAGGAAGGCGCCCTGCGTCGCAAGCGGCGTCGCCTTCGCGGGTGTCGCGGCCCGCGCGATCGGCCCGAAGGCCACATGCGCGGTCAGGTCAGCCTCGCCCGGCGCCGCGAGGGGATCGGCGTGGCGGTGGGCGGCGACCGCCTGGAACGTGTCGCCGATGCTCTCCATGTCGCCGTAGTCGAGGATCAGCGCCGCGCCGCCGCGCTCGGCGATCCGCCGGCCGATGTCGCCCGCGATGGCCTCGGCGGGGGCGCAAGTCTCGACGATCTGGCCGGGGCTCGTGTCGGCGAGGCGGCCCTCGAGCGCGGCCACCGGGGCGGGCGGCGAGAGGCCGAGGGCCAGCGCGCCGTCCTTCAGGCCCACGACGCGCTCGTGCCAGAGCGGCCCCTCGGCGCGCTGGAACTGCCGGATCGGCAGCGCGTCGAAGAACTCGTTGGCCACGAGGAGGAGCGGCAGGCCCGGCACGGTCTCGAGACCGTCGTGGAACTGCGGCGCGAAGGGCGCGAGCGCCTCGGCCTGAACGGCGCGGAG
>NZ_JBQLZP010000080.1:0-1190 GCF_052168335.1 Roseicyclus sp.
TGCTGATCCAGATCGAGGATGCGTTCAACGCGGTGACGAACGCGCGGAGCGGGCGAGGAACGGCACCTGGCGGAGCGCGACCACCGCCGCGATCCCCGCCAGCATCGCGACGGAGAAGCCCATGGCGAAGAGCGTGTAGCTCGAGGACGGCACGAACAGCATCAGCGCCGCCATCATCTTCACGTCGCCGCCGCCGAACAGGCTGAAGGCGAAGAGCGACGCGCCGAAGGCGAAGACGAGCGTGGCCGCCGCGAGGCGCGCGCCGATCTCCCCCCAGCCGAGAAGCGGCAGGGTGAGCACGAAGAGCACCAGCGCCGCCGCGACGAGGTAATTCGGAATGCGCATGTAGCGCAGGTCGAACCAGGCCACGGCGACGAGGACCGGCGCGAGGAGAAGCAGGGGAAGGATGTCCATTCTCGTCTCCTCAGGCGACATGCCGCGCCGTTGCCGGGACGCTCGGGGCGGGCGACAGCAGGCGGAACAGGAGCTCGGCGTGATTGCAGCAGTCGCTCTTGGCGTAGATGCTGCGCAGGTGCGTCCTGAGCGTGGACTCGGAGATGTCGAGCTCGGCGCAGACCCGCTTGCTCGAGAGGCCGCGGCTGAGGAGCAGGCAGACCCGGAACTCGGCCCGGCTGAGGCGGGCGGGGTTCTCGGTGCTCAGGAGATGGACCGCGGCCGATGGACCGACGCTCCGCCGCGACAGGAGCAGTTCGGTCATCAGGCCCGGCCGCCGGCGCGACCAGGTGTCGGCGAGCGTCGCGGCCACCATGTTGATGAGCGCGTGCTGCCCCGATCCGCGGTGGCTCGAGAAATGGATCTCGAGGAACATCGCAGACTTCTCCGCCACGGAGAGCGGGATGACGGCCAGCTCGTTGAGCCTGCGGCGCTGGTGGAAGCTCTCGAGCCGCGGGTCGGCCTCCATCTCGGTCAGGGACTTGAACCAGACCGTGCCGGGCCGTGGCTGGCGGAAATAGGGCCCGAGCACGACGTCGGCGAAGGAGCGGTCGAGCTCGGGGGTGCGGTCGCCGCCATCGTGGACGAAGACCGACTTCTCGCCCGCGCGCTCCCGCGATGTGCGGCTGAGGGCGATGGCCTCGGCGTCGAGACCGACGGCGAGCTGGGCGAGCGCGTCCTTCACGGGCGCCCTGCCCTGAAGGCTCTCGCACCAGAGCGCGATCGCGGAGACGAGG
>NZ_JBQLZP010000081.1:0-4200 GCF_052168335.1 Roseicyclus sp.
GGATCGCGAGCGTCACGGGGCAATGGCGGCTGACCGACCTCAAGCACGCGAAGACCGCCCGCATCGACTTCGACGAGGCCGAGTTCCGCGAGATGCTGGAGGCCTGGACCGCGTTCCGCGACCGTTTGCGGCGGCTTCTCCAGACGCACGGCGAGACGGCGTTCCACATCCGCTACGAGGACATCAACGATGTCGATGTGCTGAACGGCCTCGCCACCTTCATCGGCTCGGCGCACCGTCTCCCGGAGGTCTCGACGCGGCTCAAGCGGCAGAACCCCGGCGACCCGGCCGCGAAGGTCGCGAATCCGGGCGAGATGGAGGCTGCGCTGGCGCGGATCGACCGCTTCGGTCTCGACCGCGTGGTGGAGGGCGAGGTACCGCGGGCGCCGGGTGTGCCGGGCTTCGTCGCGCACCCGTCCGCCGGTGTCCTGTTCCTGCCCGTCGCGGGCGCGGCCGACGCCGAGGTGCTCGACTGGATGGCGGGGATCGGGGGCGTCGGCCATGCGGGGCTGATCCGCGGCATGACGCAGAAAGACCTGCGCCGCTGGATGCGGGAAACGCCCGGTTTCACCAGCTTCGCCGTCCTCCGTCACCCCGTCGCGCGCGCCTTCGGGGCGTGGCGCAGGCTCCTCGACGGGGCGGACCCGAAGATGGTGGCGCTGCGCGACACGCTCGCGCGGCGATACGGGCTGTCCTTCGGGGCTGGGACGGAGGGCTTCCTCGGCTTCCTGCGCTTCCTCAAGGGTGCGCTCGCCGGACAGACGAGCCTGAAGATCCCGCCCGACTGGTCCACGCAGATGGAGGTGTTGCAGGCCGCCTCTCAGGTCGTCCCGCCACAGCGTATCCTGCGCGAGGACTCGGCACGGGAGGAGTTGGGCCGCATGGTGTCCGGCGAAGGACCGCGCGGTCTGGGGCATGTGCCGGAGGGGCTCGCCCAAAGCTACGGGCCGGAGGTTGAGAAGGCCGTCTTCGACGCCTACCGGCGCGACTACGTCCACTTCGGATTCGGTCCCTGGCCGGGGCGTTGAGCCGTCAGGCGGCCTGCGTCTCGGTCCCGGCGGTCAGGATCGTGTAGAGCGTCGCGGGATCGCTGTTCGCCCTGAGCTTGGCGCAGAGGGCGGGATCGCGCAGCGTGCGCGACACGAGCGCCAGGGCCTTCAGGTGATCCACCCCCGTATCGGCCGGCGCGAAGAGCGCGAAGACGAGGTCCACCGGCTGCCGGTCGGCCGAATCGAAGTCGATCGGCCGCTCGAGCCTGAGGAAGGCGCCCTGCACCTCGGTCAGTTCGGTCAGCCTTGCATGCGGCAGCGCGACGCCGTGGCCCACGCCCGTCGGTCCGAGGCTCTCGCGTTCCTGGAGCGCATCGAAGATGCCCGAGGCGGGCAGGCCGATCAGGTCCTCCGCCATGTCCGCGATGGACTGAAGGAGGCGCTTCTTGCTGCTGATGTCCGTGACCACGCGAACCGCACGCGGTTTGAGCAGCGACGACAGATCCATGGGACCCCCTGTTCCAGTCCTGTGGTTGCGGCCTTGTCCACCCGGCCCGTCCCGGCCGGGTGGCGTGCGACCTACCAGAGATTCTCAGTCGAGGCGAGGGTCGATCCAGCCGACGTTCCCGTCCTCGCGGCGGTAGACGACGTTGACGCCGTCATGGCCTTCGTTGCGGAACACCAGGAGCGGCGCGCCCGCGATCTCCATCTGCATGACCGCCTCGCCCACCGAGAGCGAGGGGATCTTCGTCTCCATCTCCGCCACGATGATGGGCTGGAGCGACTCCGGCTCGGTATCCTCCGCATCGCCCTCGGGCGAGGCGAGGATGTAGGTCGGCGCACCGAACATGTCGATTGGCTGCGTCCGCTCGCGGTGATGGTCCTTCAGCCGGCGCTTGTAGCGGCGGAGCTGCTTTTCCATCTTGTCCGCCGTCTTCTCGAAGGCGGCGTAGATCTCGTGGGCCGCCCCCTTGGCCGATGCGGTCAGGCCGGTGGACAGATGCACGGTCGCCTCGCAGACGAACTCCGCCCCCGAGCGGGAGAAGATCACCGTCGCGTCGGTCGGACGCTCGGCATACTTGCCGACCACCGTCCCGAGGCTGTCCTTGACGTGCGTCTGCAACGCCTCGCCGATGTCGATCTGCTTTCCACTGATCTGGTAGCGCATGTCACCTCCCGACAGGTATATGCCCGCCCCGCGCGATCAAGGCGCGTGCGGCGCTCGGAAAGTCCGTGTTGTCCTGATGGAAACCGGCCCGGGCCGGGTAAGGGCCCGGCGCGAAGGGTCGCGAAGACCGGGTCGCCGATGAAGCAAACGCGAACATCATGACCATTTGGCGACAGATCGCACCGCCCTGTCAACGGGATGTCGCGCGGGTGCGTCAGCTGATGCGGAAGCCCTGGCCGAGGTAGACGCGGCGCACGGTCTCGTCGCGCACCACGTCGTCGGCGCTGCCGGACATGATGATCGTGCCGTCGTGCAGGATGTAGGCGCGGTCCACGATCTCGAGCGTCTCGCGCACGTTGTGGTCGGTGATGAGCACGCCGATCCCCCGCGTCTTGAGGTCCGAGACGAGGTGGCGGATGTCACCCACGGCGATGGGATCGACGCCCGCGAAGGGCTCGTCCAGGAGGACGTAGCGCGGATTCGAGGCGAGGCAGCGCGCGATCTCGGCCCGCCGCCGCTCGCCGCCCGAAAGGGAAAGCGCGGGCGCGCGGCGCAGGTGCTCGATGGAGAACTCGGCCAGAAGCTCCTCCAGCCGTTCCTTGCGGCGCGTGCGGTTCCGCTCGGCCACCTCGAGGATGGCCATGATGTTGTCCTCGACCGAAAGGCCGCGGAAGATCGACATTTCCTGCGGCAGATAGCCGATGCCCGACCGCGCGCGGCGATACATCGGGAACAGCGTCACGTCCTCGCCGTCGATCGTGACCTTGCCGCCGTCCGGCGTGATGAGGCCCGCGATGCAGTAGAAGGACGTGGTCTTGCCCGATCCGTTGGGGCCGAGCAGCGCGACGACCTCGCCCCGGTTCAGCTCCATCGTGACATCGCGGATCACCGGGCGGCGGCGGTAGCTCTTGCGGAGCCTCTCGACCCTGAGGCCGCTCGAGCCCTCGGTCACGGTGAAGGGGACCGCGTCCCTCATGGATCCTCGCCGGTGGAAAGCACCGTGCGCACGCGCCCCTCGACCGACCCGTTGCCGGTGCGCATGTTGACCACCAGCCGGTCGCCCGCCACCGCGGTCGGCCCCTGCGTCACCAGGACATCGCCCGCCATGGTCAGCATCGCCGAGGCGACGTCGAAGCGCGCCTCGCGTCCTTCCGCCGCATCCGCCCCGCGCGTGACGAGGACGCCGCCCGTGGCCACGACCTCGTCGACCGAGCGCCGCCCCTCCACGTCGCTGTAGATCACGCGCACTTCGCCGGCGGCCATGCGGAGGTCGCCCTGATGCACGATCACGTTGCCCGAGAAGACCGCCTGCCCGGTCGACTGGTCGATGGTGAGGTTGTCGGCCGTGACCTCGACCGGCTGCCGCGCGTCGTAGGCGACGCCGCCGAAACCGATGCCGACCTGCGCCGCGGCGGAGGCGGCGAGCATGAGGCCGAGGAAAAGCCCGGCGAGTCCGGAGAGTGCACGTACGAACATCGCCGCTCCTTAATCTTCGGCCTGATATAGCAGCCGCACGCCGCCGGTGAAACTCAGAACCGCCGCGCCGGCGGGACCGGTCAGTTCCATCGCTCCGGCGGTGATGCTGAGGCCGGGCCCCTCGATCCGTACCTCGGAAGGCGCATCGAGGCCCAGTTCGGCGAGCTGGAGGAGGATGCGCTCGGAGAGAAGGCGGTAGCCCTGCGTCGTCTCGGCCTCCACCCCGCCCGAAAGGTCGGCGACCCGCGCGGCGACGTCGATCCGCCCGTCCCGCGCGTCGATCATCAGGAACTCCCCGTCGTCGAGCGCGATGCGGCCCTCCACGAGGTCCGTCACGATCACGTCCGTCACCTCGAAATCCGGGGCCGCGGCCTGCGCCACCAGCGTGATCTCCCGCCCGTCCGGCATGACCCCCGCGAAGCGCGGCTGGGTCAGGCGCAGTTCGCGGGCGAGCTGCGCCACGTCGACCTCGGCATAGGGCAGCGCGCGCTCGGGGTCCGGCGCGTCCGACAGGAGGAACAGCGTCGACAGCAGGCCGAGCGCGACGAGCGGCAGCAGCACCTTCAG
>NZ_JBQLZP010000082.1:0-5713 GCF_052168335.1 Roseicyclus sp.
TGCCGGAGGAGACGGCGGCGGCCATGGTGGAGGTCCAATCGCGCCTGCCCACCGGCCGCGCGGTGCCGGAGGAGAACCTGCACCTGACGCTGGCCTTCCTCGGCGACGCGGGGGAGGACGTGCTGGCGGCCCTCGACGAGGAGATGTCCGGCGCACGACTGCCGGTGGCCGAGATCCGGTTCGGAGGCCTCGACACCTTCGCCGAGATGGAGCGCGGGCTGGTCTTCGTCAGCGTCCTGCCCGACGCGGGGCTGACCGCGCTCCAGTCCAAGGTCGAGCGGATCGCGCGGATGGCGGGCGCCGATCTGCCGCGCCGCCGCTTCCGCCCGCACGTGACGCTGGCGCGCTCCAACCAGCAGCCGAAGGGCCCAGCGCGGGACCGGATGGCAGCGGCGCTCGGAATGCCCGTGGCGATCCCCGGCTTCACGGCGACCGAGGTGGTGCTCTACCGCTCCACGCTCGGCCGGGACGGCGCGCTCCACGATCCGCTCGAGAGCTACCCGCTCTCGCCGTTCTGAACGGTCGGCGAGAAGCGTCCGGCGCGACCTCGCCGCGCGCGCCCGATCCGCCCTCGCCGTTTCGAGCGGCCCGCGACAGGCGCCGCCACCCGGGAATGTCCGACACGATCCCGAGCCTCACGGCGTCCGAGATCGCGCTCCACCGCTCCGCCCTCGGGGACGGCGCATCCCGCGACCCGCCCGCATCCTACCCGCTCTCGCCCGTCCGAGCGGCGCGCGACAACAGGTCGACGAGCCGCTGGCGCGCGGGCGGGAGGGAGCGGTCGCCGAGCGACGGGGCGAGGTGGTTGTGCAGGAAATGACCCGTCGTCCGCAACGCGGCGGCGAGGTCAGCAGCACTCCCACCCGGCATCCCGGCGAGGCAGGGGGGAAACGGCAGGAGGCGGTCGGCATACTCCCCCGCCCCGGCACGCGAGACGGCGCGGCCCGTGCGGGGCGAGACATAGGCCAGATCCTGCGACGACCCCGTCACCGCGCAATGCTCGAGGCTGAGGCCGAAGCCCATCTCGGACAGGAGCGCGACCTCCCACCCCAGATAGGCCTCCGCCCAGCGCTCGGCCCCGAGCCCGTCGAGGAGGGCGAGGCTGCGGGCATAGAGGGCGGGATAGGGCGCACGCTCGGGCAGGCAGAAGGAGAGGAGCGCGCAGACCGCCCCGAGCCCCGCCAGCGCCAGCCGGTCGTCCATCGCGTCGGCGGCGCGGGAACGGACGGGCTCCACCCGGAAGCTGCCGATATGCTCGGACAGCCGCGCGCGCCAGGTCGCGTCGAGCTGCGCGCCGGGTTGCAGCACCGGGGCCATCCGGCGCGAGGCGCCGCCCGGCATGACGCCGACGAAGCGGCCCCGCCCCTCGGTGAAGACCTCGAGGATCGCGGCGCTCTCGCCGTGCCGCCGCACCGCCAGCAGGATACCGTCCTCGCGCCACTCCATGGGCCGGGACTATCGGTCCCATGCCCCGCCTTGTCCATGCGGAGGACGCGTGGCAGGCTCCGCCCCATGTTCCCGGTGCTGCCCCTCCGTGCCCGCAGGCAAGCCCTCATGGTCGCCGTGCTGGCAGCGGCCTCGCTGGCGGCGCAGTGGGTCTACCTGATGCAGCTCAGGTCGACCGGGCCGCTCCAGACGGTGGTGGAGATGGCGCGCTTCTTCACCATCCTGACGACGGCACTGGTGGCGGTGGCCTTCACCACAGTCGCCGTCAGCCGGACGCGGGGACTGAGCGCGCCGCTGCTGGCCGCGCTCACGCTCTCGGCGGTGGTGACGGGCGTGGTCTACCACGTGATGCTCGCCGAGTTCTGGAATCCCACGGGCCTCGGCCTCGTGGCGGACTGGGGCCTGCACACCATCGTTCCGCTCGCCGTCCTGCTCTGGTGGTTCCGGCACGCGCCGAAGACGTCGCTCGGCTGGGCCGACCTGCCGGCCTTCGTGGTCTGGCCCTCGGTCTACTCCGCCTACGCGCTCGGTCTCGGGACCGTGGACGGGGTCTATCCCTATCCCTTCATCGACCCGACCGTGGCGGGGCCCTGGCCCGTCGTGGCGACGCTCGCGCAGCTCGGCCTCGCCATGCTGCTCGGCGGTATCGTCATGATCGGGATCGGGCGCTTCGCCGACCGCTAGTCGAGCCCCGGCTCGTCGAGGAGGTGGCGACCCGCCCGGTCCTCCACCTCGATCACCCAGAGGTCGGGGTCGAAGTCCCGCTGTCGCGCGATGGCGGCATCCACGTCGCGCTCCTCGCCTTCGGACAGCACCATCCACGACCGCGCCCCGGTCATCGGGTCGAAGCTCCGCTGGAAGGCGCGTGCGCGTCCGTCGAGCGTCGCCTGCTTGACCAGCACCGCGCCCGCCGTCGCGTCGCCGCGCGCAACCACGAAGGCCGGGATGTCGGCGAGCCTCAGCCGCGCCAGATAGGCCTGCACCCAGAACTCGGCCGTCAGCCGCGCCACGTCAGTTCCCGTCGCGGAAGTCGAGCCCCATCTCCGAGTATCGCTCGGCCTCCTCCAGCCAGTTCGGCCGGACCTTCACCTGCAGGAACAGGTGCACGCGGCGGTCGAGGAAGGACTCGATCTCCTCCCGCGCGGCCTTGGACACGGCCTTGATCGTCTCGCCGCCCTTGCCCAGCAGGATGCCCTTGTGCCCGTCACGGGCGACATAGATCACCTGGTCGATCCGGGCCGAGCCGTCCTTGCGCTCCTCCCAGTTCTCGGTCTCGACCGTCAGCTGGTAGGGCAGTTCCTCGTGCAGCCGCAGCGTCAGCTTCTCGCGCGTCATCTCGGCCGCGATCATGCGCATCGGCAGGTCCGCGATCTGGTCCTCGGGATAGAGCCAGGGCCCCTCCGGCACCGCCTCGGCCAGCCAGGCGCGCAGATCGTCGACGCCATAGCCCTTCTCGGCCGAGATCAGATAGGTCTTCTCGAAGCCGAAGGCCGCGTTCATCTGCTCGGTCAGCGCGAGCAGCTTCGGCGCCTCGACCCGGTCGATCTTGTTGATGGCGAGCGCCACGCGCCGCCCGCGTGCCTTCTCGCCCAGCGCGTCGAGGATCGCCTGCACGCCCTCGGTCAGGCCGCGATGCGCCTCGATCAGGAGGACGATGACATCGGCATCCGCCGCCCCGCCCCAGGCCGCGGCCACCATCGCGCGGTCGAGCCGCCGCCGCGGACGGAACAGGCCCGGCGTATCCACGAAGACGATCTGGCTCTCGCCCTCCATCGCGACGCCGCGGATGCGCGTGCGCGTCGTCTGCACCTTGTGCGTGACGATCGAGACCTTCGCTCCCACCATGCGGTTGAGGAGCGTGGACTTGCCCGCGTTGGGCTCTCCGATCAGGGCGACGAATCCGGCGCGGGTGCTCATGGGACAGGGCCTAAAGGTCTGGACCCCCGCTCCATAGGCGTCCCCGCGCCGCAGCGCCAGAGGAAGCTCGGACGCACCATCGGCAAGGTTTCGCCCCAAAGCCGTGGCCCATTGGGCAGATGCGACTATTCCGATTCCTTCTCGGTGGCCTTTCGCGCCCCTCACCGCCCGACCCACCGCCTGCGTCCGCCAGCCCGCCAGGCCCGACGCTCCTCCCCGATCCGCCCGCGCGGGACTGGCGCCCGCCGCCCCCGCCGAAGCCCATGCCGGCGCAGTCCCCGCCGCCGCCGCCGGTCGCCCGCCCGGTCGTGCTCAAGGGCCCCTGCCACGTCATCGACGGCGACACCATCGTCATCGACCGCCAGCACATCCGCCTCGCCGGGATCGACGCGCCCGAGCTCGACCACCCCTACGGCCAGAAGTCGAAATGGGCCCTCGTCCGCCTCTGCAAGGGCAAGGTCGTGACGGCGCACGTGACGGGCGAGCTGTCCTACGGCCGCTACGTCGCCGCCTGCACGCTCCCCGACGGCACCGACCTCGCCGCCGAACTGGTGCGCGCGGGCCTCGCGGTCGACTGGCCGAAGTATTCCGGCGGCCGCTACCGCCATCTCGAGCCGCCGGGCATCCGCAAGCGCCTCTGGCGCTGCGACGCGCGGCAGCGGGGGCGGATGCCGCCGCAGGACTTCGGCGCGCGGGCCCGATAGACGGTTGCGCGAGGGGGCCCATCGGGAGTAACCGGACGCGTCCGCAACCCCGAAGGAACAGGGCCATGACTGCGAAGGTGTTCATCGACGGCGAGGTCGGAACGACGGGTCTCCAGATCCGCGCGCGCCTCGAGGGCCGCCGGGACATCGCGCTCATCTCCCTGCCGGAGGAGAGCCGGAAGTCCCGGCTCGCCCGGATCGGCGCCTTCGGCGAGGCCGATGTCGCGATCCTCTGCCTGCCCGACGCCGCCGTGCACGAGATCGCGCCGGACCTGCGCAACATGCCCGTGCGGGTGATCGACGCCTCGACCGCGCACCGGACCGATCCCGACTGGGTCTTCGGCTTCCCCGAGATGGCGCCGGGCCAGCGCGAGCGCATCGCCGGGGCCAAGTTCGTCTCGAACCCGGGCTGCTACTCCACCGGCGCCATCGCGCTCCTGCGGCCGCTGGTCGATGCCGGACTGATCGCGCCCGACCATCCGCTCACGATCAACGCGCTCTCGGGCTACTCGGGCGGCGGCAAGTCGATGATCGCCGAGTTCGAGGAGGGCCGCGTGTCCGGCGGCTTCGTCTACGCCACCGGCCAGAAGCACAAGCACCTGCCCGAGATCGTCGCCCGCACGGGCCTGACCCGCAAGCCGATCTTCGTCCCCCAGGTCGGCCAGTTCGCCCAGGGCATGATCGTGCAGGTGCCGCTCCACCTCGCCACGGGCGGCCCCGCCGCCGCCCTCGCGGCGCTCGAGGCGCATTACGCAAGCGCCCGCTTCGTCGAGGTGGTGGAGCGCGCGGCGCTCGGCGACCGGATCGACCCGCAGGCGCTGAACGGCACGAACCGCATGCAGCTCACGGTCGACGGCGACCCCGAGACAGGGGCCACGATCCTGATCGCGGTCCTCGACAACCTCGGCAAGGGCGCCTCCGGGGCGGCCGTGCAGAACCTCGACATCATGCTCGGGCTCGACGAGGGCGCGGGCCTCTAGCCGGGATGCCGGATGAACGGCCAGTGGCTCGGGGCCTCCGCCCCGAGCCGCCCCTCCGCGTCGAAGTCCGCATCCGCGTTGAAGGGCAGCAGCGACCGCTCCCACAGCCCGTCGATCAACGTTCCCTGCGCCTCCAGAACCCGGCCCAGCCGCGCCTCCAGCTCCGCCTTCCGCGCGCCCCGGTGATAGCCGTGCACCCCGTGCACCAGCAGGGGCTCCGCCACGTCCATCCCGCAGTAGCGCAGCGTGTAGGCGAGCGGCCAGAGCAGGAGCCGCGTCTCCCCCTCCTTGCCGTCCGGCCCCGCCTCCGAGGCCTTCGCCCCCGTCGTCACGCAGAAGAGCGCGCGCTTGCCCCGCAGCAGTCCCCGGTCGAAGCGGTTCTCCACGTCGTGGAGCGCGCCATGCGGCAGGCAGCGCTCGGTCCAGCCCTTCAGCATGGCGGGGGGCGCGAACCACCAGATCGGGAAGTGGAACAAGATCGCGTCGGCAGCGCGGATCTTCGCGACCTCCCCCGCCACGTCCTCCGGGAGACGCCCCGCCGCCGCAGCCGCCTCCTGCGCCTTGAGCGCGTCGAAGCGCGCCATCGGCGCGTGATGCCGCGGCCCCTCGGCGGGGTCGAACCCCATGCCGTGAAGATCCGACCGCAGCACGCGCCACCCCGCCGCC
>NZ_JBQLZP010000083.1:0-1855 GCF_052168335.1 Roseicyclus sp.
AGGGGCGGGTGGCCGAGGATCTTCCTGCCGTCCTGCGGAGTGCGGAGATCCTGCTCGACGCGGGAGAGCCCGCGCTCGCCCGCCGCCTCCTGACGCGGGAGAGTTGCCGCTGGCTCGACGCGGCGCTCTCCGACTGCGCGGCGCTGGCGGGCGCGGGCCTCGCGCTGCTCGGCATGGCAGGGCGCCTCGACCCGGAGGGGCCGCCGCAGGGGCCCGAACAGCTCTGGTAGACGCGGCTCAGGCTGCGCCCGCCACCTCCAGCGCCCGGATGGCGAAGCGGCGGGCGAGGGGGCCGAGGGCGGCGGCCTCCGGGTCGCTCGCCGTGCCCGCGCGGGCGCGGTCGGCGATGCCGACGAAGATGACGGCGAAACGGTAGAGCGCGAAGGCCTCGTGGAAGGGCAGGAGCGGCGCGTCGAAGGGCACGCCCGCCCGGTAGCGCGCGATGACCTCCGCCTTCGTCGGCAGCCCCGCCACGCCGAGGTCGGTCCCCAGAAGCCCGCCGTATTCGTCGGGCGCCGTGTGCCAGGGCATGACGCAGAAGCCCAGATCGGCGAGCGGATGGCCGAGGGTGGAGAGTTCCCAGTCGAGGATCGCGACGACACGCGGCTCGGTCGGGTGGAACATCAGGTTGCCCAGCCGGAAGTCGCCGTGGCAGAGCGCCACGCGCCCGTCATCCTCGGGCATCTCCGCGACCAGCCAGGCGTGCAGCGCCTCGATCTCGGGCACCGGCCCCGAGGGCGAGGCGCGGTACTGCCGGTCCCAGCGGGCGATCTGCCGCTCGAAGTAGTTGCCGGGACGGCCGTAGTCGCCGAGGCCGACCTCCTCGGGCCGGATGCGGTGGAGCGCGGCGAGCGTGTCGGCGACCGCCATCCAGATCCCCCGCCGCTCCGCGCGGGGCAGGTCGGCCAGCGCGGTGTCGGTGAAGATGCGGCCCTCGACCCGCTCCATCAGGTAGAAGGGCGTGCCGAGAAGGTCCGCGCCGCCGTGGAAGAGGACCGGGCGCGGCACCGGAACGCCGGTCGGATGCAGCGCCGCGAGCACGCGGTATTCCCGGTCGACCGCGTGCGCGCCGCGCAGGATCTCGCCCGAGGGCTGCTTGCGCAGGACCAGCCGGCGGTCGCCCCAGTCGAGGAAATAGGTCGGGTTCGACTGCCCGCCGCCGATCCGGGTCAGCGCGTAGCGCCCCCCGTCGGGCCCGAGCCGCGCCCCGAGGAACGCCCCGAGGAACGCCCCGAGCGCGTCCGCGTCGAAGTCGAGCCGCCCTTCCACCGTCGCCGTCACGGCGCGGTCGCCCAGCGGTAGAAGCCCGCGCCCTGTTCGCCCAGATGGCGGTTGATGAGCATCTTGTGGACCTCGTCCGCCCCGTCGACCAGCCGCGCCTGCCGCGCGTAGCGATAGATCCACTCGAGCACCGTGTCCGTCGAATATCCGCGCGCGCCGTTGATCTGGATCGCCGTGTCCGCCGCCCGGTGCAGCAGGTTCGCGACGTGGATCTTGGCCATCGACACCTCCTTCTGCGCGAAGCCGCCGCGGTCGATCTCCCAGGCCGCCTTCATCACGAGAAGGCGGCCCACCTCGATCTGCATGGCGAGGTCGCCCAGCATCACCTGCACGCTCTCGCGGTCGGCGAGGCGGATGCCGAAGCCTTCGCGCCGCTCGGCGTAGTCCCGCGCGATCTCGATGCAGCGCTTCGCGAGCCCGAGCCAGCGCATGCAATGGGTCAGCCGCGCGGGCCCGAGCCGCGTCTGCGTGACCTTGAGGCCGCGCCCCTCCTCGAGCAGTACGTTCTCCGCCGGGATGCGCAGGCCCTCGTAGACGATCTCGCAATGGCCGCCATGTTCCTCGGGTCCCATGA
>NZ_JBQLZP010000084.1:0-10153 GCF_052168335.1 Roseicyclus sp.
GTTTTCGCCGGCGAAAACGGGGCGCTCCATGGGCGGGCGACGGGCCCGGCGGCGGAGGTCGCGGGGCGTATTTCGGGAAAGATGAAGGGGCAGGGCGCATGACACCGCTTCTCGAGGTGCGGGGGCTGACGAAGACCTATGGCGGGCGGACGGGCTGCGCCGACGTGTCCTTCACGCTGTTTCCCGGCGAGGTTCTCGGCATCGTGGGCGAGAGCGGGTCGGGGAAGTCCACGCTCCTGAACTGTCTCGCGGGGCACCTGCCGCCCGACGCGGGCGAGGTGGTCTTCGACACGCGGGGCGAGGGGCCGCGCGACGTGCTGGCGATGTCCGAGCCCGAGCGGCGGATGCTCGGGCGCACCGACTGGGCCTTCGTGCACCAGAACCCGCGCGACGGGCTGCGGATGCGGATCAGCGCGGGCGGCAACGTGGGCGAGCGGCTGATGGCGGTGGGCGCGCGGCATTACGGCGGGATCCGGGGGCAGGCGCTCGACTGGCTCGGGCGGGTGGAGATCGACGGCGCGCGGATCGACGACCAGCCGGCCGCCTTCTCGGGGGGGATGCAGCAGCGGCTCCAGATCGCGCGGAACCTCGTGACGGGGCCGCGGCTCGTGTTCATGGACGAACCCACGGGCGGGCTCGACGTGAGCGTGCAGGCGCGGCTTCTCGATCTCATCCGGGGGCTGGTGCGGCGGATGGGGCTGTCCGCGATCGTGGTGACGCACGACCTCGCCGTGGTGCGGCTCCTCGCGGACCGGCTCATGGTGATGAAGGACGGCCGCGTGATCGAGACGGGTCTGACCGACCAGGTCCTCGACGATCCGCAGGCGCCCTATACCCAGCTTCTCGTCAGTTCCGTCCTGCAGGTGTGAGCCCATGATCGATGTCCGCAATCTCGGCAAGTCCTTCACGCTGCACAACCAGGGCGGCGTGACCATTCCCGTCATCGCGGGGGCGGGCTTCTCCGTCGCGCCCGGCGAATGCGTCGCGCTGACCGGCGAGAGCGGGGCGGGCAAGTCGACCGTCATGCGCATCCTCTACGGCAACTACCTGGCGCAGGCGGGCGAGGTCCGGATCGGCGGGCTCGACATAACCCGCGCCGCGCCGCGCGAGATCCTGGCGCTGCGCCGCGAGACGCTGGGCTATGTCTCGCAGTTCCTGCGGGTCGTGCCGCGGGTGCCGACGCTCGACGTTGTGGCCGAGCCGCTCTTCGCGCTGGGCGTCGCGGAGGATGCGGCGCGGGACCGGGCGCGGGCGCTGCTCGAGCGGCTGCGCATCCCGCAGGCGCTCTGGTCGCTGTCGCCCACGACCTTCTCGGGGGGCGAGCAGCAGCGGGTGAACATCGCGCGGGGCTTCGTGCATCCGTATCCGGCCCTGTTGCTCGACGAGCCGACGGCGAGCCTCGACCGCGAGAACCGGGAGACGGTGCTGTCCCTCATCGAGGAGGCGCGGGCGCGCGGCGCGGCCATCATCGGCATCTTCCACGATCTCGAGGCGCGGGCGCGCGTCGCCACCCGCGAGATCGACGTGACGGGCTTCTCGCCGCGGCGGGCGGCATGACCGCGGGGCGCCTCATCGCCGTCGTCGGGCCCTCGGGCGTGGGCAAGGACAGCCTGATGGAGGCGCTCTGCGCGCGGCGGCCGGACCTCGCCCGGGTGCGCGGGGTGATCACGCGGGCGCCCGAGGCGGGGGGCGAGGATCACGAGGCGGTCGGCCCCGCGCTCTTCGCGGCGCGGGCGGCGGGGGGCGACTTCGCGCTGCACTGGCAGGCGCACGGGTTGTCCTACGGGGTGCCGGCCTCGGTCGATGCCGTGCTGGGGGCAGGGCGGGACGCGCTGGTGAACCTGTCGCGGGGGGTATTGGGCAAGGCGGCAAGGCGGTTCGACACGCTGCATGTGCTGCACGTCACCGCGCGGCCCGAGGTGCTGGCCGAACGGCTCTCGGGACGCGGACGGGAGAGCGCGGGCGAGATCGCGCGGCGCCTCTCGCGGCCGGCGCCGCCCCTGCCCGAGGGGCTGCGCGTGACCGAGATCGACAATTCCGGCCGCCTCGAGGCGGCGGTGGAGGCCGCGCTCGCGGCGCTCTACCCGGCGAGGGTGTAGCGGTGGACGAGGTGGAACAGTCCCTCCGCGTCCTCGCCCACGAGGCAGAGGCTGGCGATGCGGAAGGGCGCGGGCAGGAGCGGCGCGAAGTGGCGGGCGAGTGCGGCGCGCGCGGTCTCGGCGTCGTCGAGGGGCAGCTTGCCGGTCAGCGTGAGGTGGAAACGGAACTCCTCCATCACGTAGGGATAGCCCCAGTCGCGCAGCAGCCTGTCCTGCCGGTCGGTCAGGCCGGACTTGCGGCGGCGTGCGAGCTCGGCCCCGGAGGGCGGGGCGCGGAAGGCGTCGAGTGCGGCGACCGTGGCCCCGGCGAGACCGGAGAGCGCGGGCGACGGCTCCGCCGGGACGATGGCGACGAAACCGCCGAGGCGGCGGACCTCGAGCGCGGGGATCTCCACCGGAGGGCGGTCGTCGCAGAAGGCGCGGGCGGCGGCGTCGAGCGCCTCGGCGTCGGTGCCCTCGGCGAGGCGGAAGGGCGGCTTGATCGTGCCGTGGAAGCCGTATTTGCGCGGCGTCGCGGTCAGATCGGCCGGATCGCCCGGAAGGCCCTCGACCTCGGGATGCGGGAGGGTTACGCCGGCGGCGGTGTCCCAGCCGAGCCAGGCCGAGGCCGCCTCGTAGAATTCGCCCTCGGGCACCACGTAGATCCCGTAGCGCCGGAACGCGCCGCCCTCAGCCATTGAGACCTCCATGCCGAACGACCTTTCCGTGATGCAGGGAACGCTGACCCTCGCCAATGCCCGCCTCGTCCTTCCGGGCGGAGAGGTGCGGGGGCGCATCACCTTCCGGGGCGCCGAGATCGTCGAGATCGCCCAGGGCGACGCAGTGCCGCGGGGCGCGGTCGATTGCGAGGGCGACATCGTGGCGGCGGGGCTGGTGGAACTGCACACCGACAACCTCGAGCGGCACATGCGGCCGCGCCCCTCCGCCGACTGGCCGCATGCCGCGGCCATCGTCGCCCATGACGCGGAGCTCGCCGCCTGCGGGATCACCACGGTCTACGACGCGATCCGCGTGGGCTCGATCGAGGGCAAGGGCGGCACCGGCTGGACGCGCTATGCGCGGCAGGTGGCGGACGAGCTGCTCGCGCTGCGCGCGGCGGGGGCGCTGAAGATCGGGCACCACCTGCATCTCAGGGCCGAGATCTGCTCGGAAACGCTGGTCGAGGAACTGGCGGAGTTCGGCCCCGAGGACCGGATCGGCATCGTGAGTCTGATGGACCACACGCCGGGGCAGCGCCAGTTCGCCGATATCGGCCAGTACCGGACCTACATGATGGGCAAGCACGGCATGACGGAGGCGAAGTTCGCCGAGCATGTCGAGACGCGGCAGGCGCTGGGCGGGCGGGTGTGCGACGCCCACGAGCGGGCGGCGGTGGAGGCCGCGCAGCGCTAGGGCGCGGTCCTGGCGAGCCATGACGACACCACGGCCGCGCATGTCGTGCGCTCGGCCGCGCACGGGGTAGGTCTCGCCGAGTTCCCGACCACGGAGGAGGCCGCGCGCGCCTGCCGGAGCCACGGGATCGCGGTGATGATGGGGGCGCCGAACCTGATCCGGGGCGGCTCGCATTCCGGCAACGTCTCGGCGGCGCGGCTGGCGGAGGCGGGCCTCCTCGACGTGGTGTCCTCGGACTACGTGCCTTCCGCGCTCCTCCATTCGGCGGTGATGCTGGCCGAGCTCTGGCGCGACCTGCCGCGGGCCATGGCGACGGTCGCCGCGGCGCCCGCCCGGGCCGCGGGCCTCCTCGACCGGGGCGTGCTGGCCGAGGGGATGCGCGCGGACGCGGTGCGCTTCCGCACGGTCTCGGGCGTGCCGGTCCTCGCCGGCGTCTGGTCGGCGGGCCGGCGCGTCGCCTGAGAGGCCGGCTCCGAAGGGCGTATTTGAGGAAAGATGAAGCACGGGGGCGCCTCTCAGCAGGCGAGGCCTTCGCGCTCGAGATAGGCCATGGCGGCGGGGATCTCGTCGCTGTCGCGGAGCTCGAGGACGAGGTGGGGGTCGGCGGGGGAGGCGGCGAGGGCCGAGAAGACGCTCGCCCAGGGGATCGTGCCGCGCCCGGGTGCCCAGTGGCGGTCGGCGTAGCCGTCGGTGTCCTGGAGGTGGACATGGGCGAGCCACTCGCCCGCGGCCACCACGTAGTAGTCCACCGGCACCGAGCCCTGCATGACGTGGGAATTGTGCGCGTGGCCGGTGTCGATCGAGACCTTCACCGCGGCGCTGTCGAAGCTGCGGGCGAGGTCGAGCCGGTCGAGCGGCGAGATGTCGTCGCAGTTCTCGATGACGAGGGTGACGCCGTGATCCTCGGCCCGGCGCACCACGTCGCGCATCACCTCGTGGCAGGCGGCGATGATGCTGTCCTTGTGCGAGGGCTCGTTGCCGCGTGCGGGGCGGTCGCCGTAGTTGTGGTAGTCCCAGATGGTGAAGGGCGAATGCACGACCATCTGCGTCGCGCCGAGCGCGATGGCGGCGTCGAGGCCGGTGAGGAAGCGCCTGGTCACCAGCGGGCGCAGTTCGGGGTCGCCGCAGTTCATCGGCACGTCGAAGAAGGGTCCGTGGATGCCGAGGCGCCCCGCGAAGCCGTCGAGCGCGGCCTTCGCGGCCTCGACGACGGCGCGCCAGTCGCCGAGCAGCACGTCGGTGCGGAAGAAGTCCTGGATCTCGAGGTCGCGGTCGCCCGCGACGAGCCAGTCGCGGTGCCTGGGCAGGCTCGCGACCTTCAGCGCGGCGCCGATGCGGATCGGTGTCATGTCGGGTGTCTCCCTCGGGGTTTCAGTGGACCTGCCGCCCCTCGCGCCAGACGGCGGTGACGACGGGCTGGCCATCGACGAGGCGCACGGCGGCGAGGTCGGCCCGAAGCCCCTCGGCGATGCGGCCGCGGTCGGTCAGCCCGACGATGCGCGCCGGCGCCTCGGCGGCGAGGGCGACGGCGGCGGGCAGGTCGTGGGGCAGGGCCGGGTCGGCGGCGAGGCGGAAGGCCGCGTCGAGGAGCGAGCGCGGCACGTAGTCGGAGGCGAGCGCGTCCACCAGGCCCTCGGCCAGGAGGTCGGCGACCGCGACGTTGCCCGACTGCGAGCCGCCGCGCACGTAATTGGGCGCGCCCGCGACGATGGCGAGGCCCGCCGCGCGCGCGCGGCGCGCGGCCTCGAGGGTCGTCGGGAACTCGCTGACGCGGATGCCCAGCGCGCGGGCCTCGTCCACCTGGGCGGGCGTCCGGTCGTCGTGGCTCATCGCGGGCACGCCCGCGGCGGCGGCGGCGGCGAGCACGCGGCCGCGCACCTCGGCGCCGCGGGTGCGCGAGCGCTCGAAGAGGTCGTCCATCATCGCCCGGCCCGTCGCCTCGTCCACCTCCATCTCGTGGATCATGTGGGCGAACCAGCGCGCCACGTCCGGGCTCTGCCGGTCGCCGGGGGTGTGGTCCATGATCGAGACGAGCCGCGTGAGCGGGTGGCCCATCGTGGCGTCGGCCAGCGCCATGGTCGCGGGGTCGGAGATCTCGCAGCGCAGGTGCAGGAGGTGGTCGGCGCGGAAGGCGCCCGCGCGGCATCCCGCGTCGAGCGCGGCGACCAGCGGCTCGAGGATCTCGCGCCGCTCGGGCCGCTTCATCGAGGCGCCGACCGAGAGGCTGTCGAGAACCGTCGTCGTGCCGCCCGAGATGACCACGGCATCATGCGCCAGCAGCGCGGGCAGGAGCGGCCAGAGCACGTTCGCGCGCGGATGGACGTGCCGCTCGGCGTGGTCGGTGTGCAGGTCGACGAAGCCGGGGATGAGGAAGGCGCCGCCGAGATCCAGGCCATCGGCCGCATGCGTCGTCCCGGCGATCCGGCCGGCCTCGATGCGGAGGCCTCCGTCGACGATGCCCGAGGGCGTCACGACGCGGGCGTGCGAGAGGGTCAGGCTGGGGGCGGGGCGATCGTCGAACATCATGCGTCCTTCGGGGTTCCGATGACCTTCCATGCGGGGCGCGGCGTAACGGGCGCGTGTCGGCCGCATGACGCTTGCGTGACAGATCCCGCCGGTCGGCGGCGCGGTGCCGGGGCGCTGCGGGCGATTCTCCGGGCGCCGCGAGGGAACCGGGCCGGGGACGCTCGCTCGGAGGGAGAATATCTCGACAAATGAGCCTCTTGTCGCCGTCCGGCAGGGGCGGGGTTTCCGGGGCGCAGCACCATGTGTCGACGGGAATCGGCGCAGTTTCAAGGCCGTGGCCCGCTGTCATGCAGGTTTCACCGATCCGTCGCGGAACCATCACGGAACCTGCCTAGGCGTCGTGGTGTCGGGGCACCGCAAGCGGCCCCCGCGCAGTGAACAACTCACAGGGATCCGACGATGTTCAGGACCACCTTCGCCGCGCTCGCCATGGGCGCCACCGCACTTTCCTCGACCGCCGCGCTCGCCCAGGACTGGCGCGCGGAGCTTCCCGTGCTCCGCGTGGGCCTTCTCGGCGGCGAGAACGACGCCGACCGGCTGCGCGACAACGCCTGCCTCGAGGAGGACCTCGAGGAACTGCTGGGCATTCCGGTCGAGCTCTTCCCGGCGCCCGACTACGCGGGCGTGATGCAGGGTCTGCTGGCCGACCAGCTCGACTACGCGCAGCTCGGCGCCTCCGCCTACGCGGGCATCTACCTCCAGGATCCCGACGCGGTCGAGCCGCTTTTCGTTTCGGCCGAAAGCGACGGCTCCACCGGCTATTTCTCGGTCATGTACACGCGCGCCGACAGCGGGATCACCTCGCTCGAGGACATGCAGGGCCGCTCGCTGGCCTTCGCCGACCCGAACTCGACCTCGGGCTACCTGGTGCCCCGCGCCGAGCTGACGCGCCAGGGCATCGACCTCGAGACCTACTTCTCCCAGACCGGCTTCGGCGGCGGGCACGAGCAGGCGGTGGTCGCCGTCCTGCAGGGCCAGTACGACGCGGGCGTCACCTGGGTTTCCGGCGTCGGCGAGCCCTCCGAGGGCTATACCCGCGGCAATCTCCGCTCGATGATCGACAACGGCCTCCTGAACATGGACGACCTGCGGATCATCTGGCAGTCGAGCCAGATCCCGAACGGCCCGATCGTCGTCCGTCAGGGCATCCCGGAAGAAGCCCGCACGATCATCATCGACTACCTCGACACGCTGCTTCAGGACGACCCGGCCTGCTACTACTCGACCACGGCGGGCGAGGGGCAGGGCTTCGTGGCCGTCGACCACGAGTTCTTCGTGCCGGTCGTCGAGATGCGGCGCATGGAAACCGGCAGCCGCTGAGCGGACGCCGCCCGGCGCGGGGGGATGCCTCCCGCGCCGTCGCAAAGGTTTTTCGGAGGCTTTGCGAGACGGCCGCGCACGGGTGCAGCCCGGCGGCCCGTGGCGGGGAGAGGCGCGCCGATCCCCGGCCGTTCGACAGACATCGACCTGAGAACCCCACACGGAAAGGCTAAGCCCATGAAACTCGGTATCGCGGCGCTCCTGGCGGGCGCGACGGCACTCTCCTCCACGGCGGCACTCGCGCAGGACTGGCGCGAACAGGTGCCCGTCTTCCGCATCGGACTGCTCGGCGGCGAGAACGAAGCCGACCGGCTGCGGGAGCATGCCTGCCAGCAGGCCTATCTCGAAGAGCGTCTGGGCGTGCCGGTCGAGCTCTACCCGGCCTCCGACTATGCGGGCGTGATGCAGGGCCTTCTCGCTGGTCAGCTCGAGTTCGCGGGCCTCGGTTCCGCGGGTTACGCGGGCATCTACCTGCAGGATCCCGATGCGGTCGTGCCGCTCTACACCACGATGCAGATCGACGGATCCCTCGGCTACTACTCGGTCATGTACGTCCGCGCCGACAGCGACATCATGAGCCTCGAGGACATGGAGGGCCGCTCGCTCGCCTTCGCCGATCCGAACTCGACTTCGGGCTACCTGGTGCCGCTGGCCGAACTGACCGAGATGGGCATCGACCCCGAGGCCTACTTCTCCGAGACCGGCTTCGGCGGCGGGCATGAGCAGGCCGTGGTGGCCGTGCTCCAGGGCCAGTACGACGCGGGCGTGACCTGGACCTCGGGCGTCGGCAACATCGAGGAGGGCTACAGCCGCGGCAACCTGCGCTCGATGGTGGACAAGGACATGCTCGACATGTCGGAAATCCGGATCATCTGGCAGTCGAACCTCATCACCAACGGTCCCCGCGTGATCCGTTCGGACCTGCCGCAGGAACTGCGGGACCAGGTCATGGGCGCGATGATGCAGCTCCAGGTCGTCGATCCCGAGTGCTTCAACGCCATCAACGACGGCGAGGCCATGGGCTACTGGCCGATCAGCCAGGAA
Organism: Roseicyclus sp.; assembly: GCF_052168335.1. Lineage (GTDB taxonomy): Bacteria > Pseudomonadota > Alphaproteobacteria > Rhodobacterales > Rhodobacteraceae > Roseibacterium. The sequence goes on from NZ_JBQLZP010000084.1 coordinate 8,382, forward strand.
TTCTACGAGCCGATCATCAACATGCGCCGGCAGGCCGCCGGGACGCGCTGAACCAGCAATCCACGACCGGGGCCGATGCGCGACATCGGCCCCGCGACCGTTTCCGGGACGACCGCAAGGGGAGGCGCGCGTCCTTCGTCCGTGACACCTGACAGGGGGCACCCATGCTGAAACTCGACAAGCTGACGCGCCGCTTCGGCGACAACGTGGCGGTCCACGCCGCGACCCTCGACATTCCCGACGGGCAGATGGTGGGGATCATCGGACGCTCGGGCGCGGGCAAGTCCACGCTGCTGCGCCTCCTCAACCGGCTGATCGACCCCTCCGAGGGGCAGATCCTCTATGCGGGCACCGACATCGCCCGGCTCAAGGGCCGCGAACTGCGCGCCTGGCGGTCGGACTGCGCGATGATCTTCCAGCAGTTCAACCTCGTCGGCCGCCTCGACGTGGTGACGAACGTGCTGACCGGCCGCCTCTACGACCTTCCCGCGTGGCGCTCGCTGACGCAGACCTTCACGCCGCGCGAGCGCGCCTTCGCGATCCAGGCGCTCGACCGCCTCGGCATGGCGCATACGGCGCTCCAGCGGGCCGAGACGCTCTCGGGCGGGCAGCAGCAGCGCGTGGCGATCGCGCGCGCGCTGGCGCAGGAGCCGAAGATCCTGCTCGCCGACGAGCCCATCGCCTCGCTCGACCCGATGAACGCCAAGATCGTGATGGACGCGCTGCGCGACATCAACCGGCAGGACGGGATCACCGTGATCTGCAACCTGCACACGCTCGACACCGCGCGGAGCTATTGCGACCGGATCATCGGGATGCAGGCCGGGCGCGTCGTCTTCGACGGGACGCCGGACCTCCTGACCACCGCCATGGCGCGCGAGATCTACGGGGCCGAGGCGGACGAGGCCTTCAACGAGGCCGCGACCTCCACCGCGATCCCCACGGGCGAACCCGCGCGCGCGCGCGTCCCCGCCTGACCGGAGAGAGCCATGACCGACACCTCGATCCCCGGGCCCCTCGCGGGCGGCTCGGCGGGCGCCTCGGGCGGCGCGCCGCGTGATGCCGTCGCGCTCTTCGAGCAGCACCGGCTGGAACTGAAAGCCGCCAGGCGCGTCTGGAACTACATCGCGCTCGGCGCCTTCACCGTCGCGCTGATCCTGTCCGTCTGGGTCAGCAACTTCTATCCCGACCGGCTCGCCGCCGGCATCCCGCGCATCTTCGAGTATTTCGGCACCATCGTCCCCGATCTCCAGTGGGACGTGCTCTTCGAGGGGCGGGGCGAGGACGGGCGCGCGGTGCCGGGCTCGCTGACCTTCTGGTACACCGATTTCTGGGTCTACGTGACGCTCATCTGGGAGACGATCCTGATGGCGATCACCGCGACGCTGATCGGGACGGCGGTGGCCTTCGCCCTCAGCTTCCCGGCGGCGGCGAACCTCGCGCCGAACTCGTGGATCTACTGGCTCTCGCGCCGCTTCCTCGAGTTCTGCCGCGGCGTGCCGGAGATCATGCTGGCGCTCCTCTTCGTGTTCATGATCGGCATCGGGCCGCTCGCGGGCGTGCTGGCCGTGGCGATCCATACGGCGGGCGCGCTCGGCAAGCTCTTCGCCGAGGTGAACGAGAACGCCTCGGACCGGCCGGTCGAGGGAATCGCGGCGGTCGGCGGCACCTGGTTCGAGAAGATGGCCTACGGGGTCACGCCGCAGGTTCTGCCGAACTTCTTCAGCTACGCGATCCTGCGCTTCGAGATCAACGTGCGCGCCTCCTCGATC
>NZ_JBQLZP010000085.1:0-2321 GCF_052168335.1 Roseicyclus sp.
TGCGCGGCCAGGAAGGCGCAGCCGCCCACGCCCACGGCGTCGGCGTCGAGCGGCCCCTCCATCAGGAGACGCCCCGACTGGTTCACCCGCGAGAAGAGCGCATGCGCCTCGGTCAGCGTCCCGGCGTCCTCCGCCCCGATGCAGCCGGCGCGGGCGGCGGCCGCGATCTGGTCGGCGGGCCGGTGCCCCGGCGACCCCGCGATCAGCGCGCCCGCCTGCGAGAGGAGCTCGATGTCCTGGAGCCCCCCCTTCCCGTCCTTGACGTTCCAGGTGCCGCCCTCGCGTCCCGCCGCCGCAAGACGCGCCCGCATGGCCGAGGCGTCGGCCACGACCTTCGCCGCGTCGGCGGGCCGGGCCAGCACCTCGCGCCGCACCGTCTCGATGTCGCGGGCGAGGTCCTCCGCCCCCGCGACGACGCGCGCGCGGGTCAGCGCCATGTGCTCCCAGGTCCAGGCCTCCTCGCGCTGGTAGCGCTCGAAGGAGGAGAGCGCGGTCGCCACCGGCCCCTGCCGCCCCGAGGGCCGGAGCCGCATGTCGACGTCGTAGAGCTTGCCCGCTGCCGTGGGTGCCGACAGCGCCGTGACCAGAGCCTTGGTCGCCTTGGCGAACCAGCCGCGCGGGTCGAGCGGGCGGCGCCCCTCGGTCATCTCGACGCTCCCTGCGTCGTAGATCACGATGAGGTCGAGGTCGGAGGAGGCGGTCATCTGCCCCGCCCCGAGGCTCCCCATCCCGAGGACAGCACCGCCCCGACCCGGCGCGGGCCCGTGCTTCTCGGCGATCTCGGCGCAGACGAGCGGCCAGAGCACGGACACCACCGCGTCGGCGAGGTCGGTATAGTGCTCGCCGGCCGTTTCGGGCGCGATCAGCCCCCGGAGCTGGTGGACGCCGACGCGGAAGTGCCATTCGTGCTGCCAGCGCCGCGCCGCGTCGAGCCGCGCCTCGTAGTCCTGCCCGCGCAGCGCCGCCGCCAGATCCTTCGCCAGCGCCTCGCGCCCCGGCCAGGGCGCGAAGAACCGCCCGTCGAGCACCGCGTCGAGCACCGCCGAATGCCGCGAGAGATAGCGCGAGAGGCCCGGCGCGGTCGCCCAGATGTCCACGATCAGGTCCACGAGCGGCGGGTTCGCCTCGAAGAGCGAGAAGAGCTGCACCCCCGCGGGCAGGCCGCGCAGGAACCCGTCGAAGTTCTGGAGCGCCTCGAGCGGTTTCGCCGCCTTGTCGAATCGCGCGAGGAAGCGCGGCTTCAGCCGCTCGAAGATCGCCTGACCGCGCGCGGACCGCAGGGCCGGATAGCTCGGCCAGCGCGCGACGATCGCCGCCGCCTCCTCGCCGATCTGCGGCGCCGCCGCCTCCCGCTCCATCGGCGCGAAGAACGCGCCCGTCAGCGCCTCGACCCGCTCGATCCGTTCGGCGAGCCGCTGGCGGAAGGCGGCCGTATCCCCCTCGCCGCAGAACCGGGCGAGCCGGTCGAACCCTTCGGCCGATTTCGGCAGCGTGTGGGTCTGCGCGTCGTCGATCATCTGGAGCCGGTGCTCGATCTCCCGGTGATGGGCGTAGAGCCCGGCCAGCTCCGCCGCCGTCTCGCCGCCGATCCAGCCCGCCTCCGCCAGCGCCGCCAGCGCCTCGACCGTCCGCCGCTGCCGGAGCGCGGGGTCGCGCCCGCCCGCCACGAGCTGCCGGGTCTGGGCGAAGAACTCGATCTCGCGGATGCCGCCCGCGCCGAGCTTCATGTTGTGCCCCTCGAGCGGGATGGACCCGCCCGCACGGTGGAGGCCCTTGTGCTCGCGGATGCGGCGGCGCATGTCCATGGTGTCCTCGACCATCGCGAAGTCGAGGTGCCGCCGCCAGACGAAGGGCACCAGCGTCTCGAGGAACCGCTCGCCCGCCGCGATGTCGCCCGCCGCCGCCCGCGCCTTGATGTAGGCCGACCGCTCCCAGGACCGCCCCTCCGCCTCGTAGTAGCGCTCGGCCGCCTCCATCGAGATGCAGACCGGCGTGACGGAGGCGTCGGGCCTCAGCCGCAGGTCGGTGCGGAAGACGTATCCCTCGGGCCCCGCCTCCGACAGCGTCGCGGCCATCCGGCGCGTCGCCCGGATGAAGCCCGCCCGCGCCTCCATCGCCTCGCCTTCGGCGAAACGCGTGTCGTCGAAGAGGCAGATGAGGTCGATGTCCGAGGAATAGTTGAGCTCCCCCGCGCCCATCTTGCCCATGGCGAGCGCGACCATCCCCGCCCCGTCGCGGAAGGCGTCCTCCTCGGTCATGCCGGGAATCCTGCCGCGCCGCGCCTCCTGCGCGACATGGTGGGCGAGCGCCGCCGCGACGCA
>NZ_JBQLZP010000086.1:0-1003 GCF_052168335.1 Roseicyclus sp.
CCGGAGCGCGGAGAGGCGCCCGGCTTCGGCGAGGCCCCGGTCGACCAGCGCCGCGAGGTCCGCGATCTGCTCGCCCAGCAGCGCACGTTCCCGCGCGAGCGCCGCGCTCTGCGCCCCGAGCCCCTCGATCCGGCGGCCGAGCTGCACGCGCTGCGTCCCGATCTGGCGCAGCGCCCCCGCCTGCGCATCGAGGCGCGCGCGGAACAGCGCACGCTCCCCCTCGGCCAGCGCGGCGAGCGCCGCCGCGTCCACCGTGTCGAGGCCCGGCGCACCGTCGAAGGCGGGGAGGTCCGCCCCGTCCCGCTCGGCCCGGAGGCGCGCGCTGCGGACATGGATCTCGGCGAGTTGCCCCTCGACGATGGCGAGCTCCGAGCGCAGGAACGTCCCGTCGAGCCGGAGGAGCACCGCGCCCGCCGCGACCCGGTCGCCGTCGCGGGCCAGGATCTCGGCGAGGACGCCGCCCTCCGCATGCTCGATCGCCTGCCGCTCCCCCTCGGCCTCGAGGTGGCCGGGCGCGACGACGGCGCCCGCCAGCGTCGTGCCGACGCCCCAGCCCCCGACCGCGAGGAGCAGCAGGAGGATCGCCGAGGCGCCGAGGGCGAGCGGATACCCGGCGCGCCCGCGCGCGGCGCCGCTCACGCCCCACCCGCCCGCAGGGCGCGGGCGACGTCGCCCGCGTTCCGCAGCATCCGCCCGAGGATCTCGTCCCGCGGTCCGAGGGCCGTCACCCGCCCCCCCTCGAGGACGAGGAGCCGGTCGCAGGCCGCGAGCGCGGTCGGCCGGTGCGTCATGACGAGGACGGCGCGCCCCTCGGCCTTCATCGCCGCGATGGCGGCGTTCAGCGCATCCGCCCCGTCCGCGTCGAGGGCGGAACTGGGCTCATCGAGGACGAGCAGGACCGGATCGCCGTAGAGCGCGCGGGCGAGCGCGAGGCGCTGGCGCTGGCCGCCCGAGAGCGCGGGCGCCGTCCCGTCGAGCTGGGTTTCGTAGCCCTGCGGCAGCG
>NZ_JBQLZP010000087.1:0-2176 GCF_052168335.1 Roseicyclus sp.
CGAGCCAGACGCCGCCCTCGGGGCGTGTTGTCAGGATCGTGACGGGGCGCGGGGTGCGGCCCGGGACCGCCGCGAAGCGGAAGCGGGAGAGGAGCGTGGCGAGGATCACCGTCGCCTCCTGCAGCGCGAAGCGCATGCCGATGCAGATGCGCGGGCCGTCGCCGAAGGGCAGATAGCGCCAGCGCTCGGGCCGTTCGGGGCCGAGCCAGCGATCCGGGCGGAAGGCGTCGGGCGCGTCCCAGAGCCTGCGGTGGCGGTGCAGCGCCCAGACCGGGATCATCACCGTGTCCCCGGGGTGGATGACGGCGGCGCTCAGCCGGTCGGGTTTCCGGGCCGTGCGGGAGAGGAAGGCCCCCGGCGGGTAGAGGCGCAGCGCCTCCTCGACGACGGCGCGGACGAGGGGGAGCGCGGCGACGTCCTCCGCCCCTGCCGGCCGGCCCCCGAGCGCGCCCCGGGCCTCGCACCGGGCGGCCTCCTGCACCGCCGGGTCGAAGGCGCAGAGGTAGAGTGCCCAGGAGAGCGTGAGGGCGGTCGTCTCGTGGCCCGCGACGATGAAGGTGAGGAGCGTCTCGCGGAGCGTGCCGGTCTCCATCCTCCGCCCCGTCTCCGGGTCCTCGGCAGCGAGGAGCCGGTCGAGGAGATCGCCCGCGCCGCCGGGCCCCGCCCCGCCCGATCCCGCCGCGCGCCGCCGCGCGATGGCGGCGTCGGCCTCGGCCTTGGTGGCCTCGAGCCGGCGGGCGGCGACGGCGCGGGCGGGGCGGGGGACGGACGCGGGCACGCCGATCACGTCGAGGATGCTCATCCGCGCCGCCTCGTCCACGTAGGCCTCGAGGGCGGACACGACGCGCGCCCGGTCGATGCCCTGCCCGTCGGAGAAGGTGACGTCGGCGATCACGTCGAAGGCGGCCGCCGTCATCTCGGCCACCATGTCGGCGGCGCGGCCCGGTTTCTCCGCGAGGCGGGCGCAGGCGGCCTCGGCCGCGCGGGTCATCACCGGCGTGAGCGCGTCCACGCTGCGGGCCGAGAAGGCGGGGGCGGCGGCGCGGCGCTGCCAGCGCCACTCCTCGCCTTCGGCGAGAAAGAGGCTGTCGCCGATGGCGGGCGCGAGGATGGCGCGGGTGGCGACGGATTTCGGGTAGTCCTCGACCGCCTCGAGCAGCACGCGGCGGATCGCGGGCGGGTCCATCAGCATGTGCCAGCGCTGCGGCCCGGTCCGCCCCGAAAGGACCGGCTGATGGAGCGCGCGGCGCGGGATGATCCCCAGCAGGTTCTGCCGGGCGGCGCGGTAGCTCTCCAGCAGCCCCATGGGCCGGTCGGGCAGGTCCGCACGGACGGGGAGCGGGGGCGTCCCGGCCGTCATCGCATCGTCGCGCAGGGTGTCGGGCATCTCCGTCCGCCTCCGTGACAGGGGGTCTGCCCCTGAAATAGGCAGCAATGTCACGCTGTCCAAATCGTGATCGCGCGGTCGGGTTTGCAAGCCTCCCCCGGCTGCGGTATCCCGGGGTCGAGCAGTATCGTCCGGGATCGAGGAGACGACCAAGATGCGCCCCGAAACGACGCGACCCTTCCCCGCCGTCCTCGTCCGTCTTCCGCGCCTCGCCGCGCTGGCGGCGCTCGGCTTTCTCGCCGCCTGTGCCGCGCCGGACCCGCTGGAGGAGGACCTGCCCGACATGGGATCCTTCCGGCTCGCCCACAACATCGTCGTGGCCGACAACATGCAGCAGGTGCCGCCGAGCCGGAACGCGACGCCCGAGGAGTGGGAGGAGATCCTCACCTCCGAGATCGACCGCCGCTTCGGCGCCTACGAGGGCGACCGTCTCTACCACATCGGGATCGCGGTGGACGGCTACGCGCTCGCGCCTCCGGGCATCCCGATCGTGCTGAGCCCGCGCTCGGTCCTGGTGCTCTCGGTGAACGTCTGGGACGACGAGCTGGGCCAGAAGCTCCACGAGGAGCCCGAGCAGATCATGGTCTTCGAGGGCGCGAGCGCCGAGACGATGATCGTGGGCTCGGGGATCGCGCGAAACCGCGAGGAACAGATGCAGATCCTCGCCCGGAACGCCGCGCGGCGGATCCAGCTCTGGATGCCGCAGAACCCCGAGTGGTTCAACATCGAGCCCGATGCGGCGCAGGTCGCCGCCGCCGGCGTCGAGGCGGCGGGGTCCGCGGCCGGGAC
>NZ_JBQLZP010000088.1:0-7177 GCF_052168335.1 Roseicyclus sp.
CCGAGAGGACATGCACGGCAGCGTCCTCGTCTCCTCCGACCCCGAGCGCTTCGTCGGCTGGCTGGCGGAGTATGCCGAACTCGGCTTCGAGGGGATCTACCTCCACCATGTCGGCGTCTCGCAGCGCAGGTTCATCGACGTCTTCGGCGAGCGGGTGCTGCCCGCGCTGGCCAGGGGCTGAGCCGGCATGGACCTGAACGCGACAGGCGCCGACATGAGCCGCACCAGCGATGTCTGGTGGAAGAACGCGGTCTTCTATTGTCTGGACGTCGAGACCTTCCAGGACGGCAACGGCGACGGCATCGGCGATTTCGCCGGGCTCGAGCACCGGATCGACCACCTCGCCGGGCTCGGCGTCACCTGCATCTGGCTGATGCCCTTCTACCCGACGCCGAACCGGGACGACGGCTACGACATCGTCGACTACTACAGCGTCGATCCCCGGCTGGGCAGCATGGGCGACCTGGTGCAGTTCGTGCGGACGGCCCGCGACAGGGGCATCCGCGTGATCGCCGATCTCGTGGTCAACCACACCTCGGCCGAACACCCGTGGTTCCGCTCCGCCCGGTCCGACCGGAACTCGCCCTACAGGGACTGGTACGTCTGGCGCGACCAGATCCCCGAGAAGGGTCCCGACGGCCTCGTCTTCCCCGACGCCGAGGACAGCAACTGGGAATGGGACGAGACGGCGGGGCAGTACTACCTGCACCGGTTCTACCGCCACCAGCCGGACCTCAACATCGCCAATCCCGAGGTGCGGACCGAGATCCGCAAGATCGTGGGCTTCTGGCTCCAGATCGGTCTCGCGGGCTTCCGCGTCGATGCGGTCCCGTTCCTCCTGGAGACCGACGGGATCGCCGGACAGGCGGACATCGCGCCGCATGACTGGCTGAGGGACCTGCGCAGCTTCATCGGGCGCCGCTCCGGCGACGCGATCCTCCTCGGCGAGGTCAATCTCGAATACGAGGAGGTCCGCCGCTTCTTCGGCGACGAGGGCGGCGACGAGCTGAACATGTGCCTCGACTTCAACCTCAACCAGGCGCTGGCGCTCGCCCTCGTGCGGGAGGATGCCGGAACGCTGGTCCACGCGATGCGGGCGATGCCCTCGCTGCACCCCGACGACGGCTGGGCGCATTTCGCGCGCAACCACGACGAATGGTCCCTCGACAAGCTGACCGAGGCCGAGCGGCAGGAGGTCTTCGCCGCCTTCGGCCCGAAGACGGAGATGCAGCTCTTCGGGCGGGGTCTCAGGCGGCGCATCCCGACGATGCTCGGAGGCGACCAAGCGCGCATCCGCATGCTCTACAGCCTCGTCTTCGCGCTGCCGGGCGCGCCCGTCCTCTTCTACGGCGAGGAGATCGGCATGGCCGAGAACCTCGAGATCGAGGGGCGCATGAGCGTGCGCGCGCCCATGCAGTGGTCCGACGCCCCGAACGGCGGGTTCTCCACCGCCGCGCCCGAGGACCTGCGCCGGCCCGTCGTGGCGACGCGCGGCTGGAGCGCCCGGAAGATCAACGTCGAGGACCAGGAGCGCGACCCCGCGTCCATGCTGAACTGGATGGAGCGGCTGATCCGGCGGCGCCGCCAGACACCGGAGATCGCCTTCGGAAACTGGAGCTTCGTTCCCTTCCCCGAGGCCTCGATCCTGGCGCTCCGCTACGACTGGGGCCGCAGGACCGTGATGCTGATTCACAACCTCGCGGGAGAGCGGCGCAAGTCATCCTGCAACCCGGCGAACGCGGAGGGATGGAGGTCGCTCGATCACCTCCTCGGCGGCGGCTCGGCCGAGATCGCGAGGGACGGTGTCCTGTCGGTCGACCTGCCCGCCTATGGCCACCTCTGGCTGCGCGTTGGCTGATTTCGCCCGCGCCCGGACGGACGGCGGCATCGGCGCGGCAAGCCGCATGTGACAAAGCGTAGCTCGCCGCCGTTTGATTGCACTCAAAACCTTTTCGCCGTTTAAACTGCCGCCGATCAAGCCGTGCGTCCGGAGCGACAGATGCCACGCAGACCTGACATGGCAAACCTCTGGATCGCAGATTCTGCCGCCCGGACCGGACTCGGGGGGCTACGGGCCCGGAAGCTCCGGCGCAGGCAGCTCGCGGCCGCAGCCGAGGCACCGGGACCGCGAAACCCGGGCGCCCCGGAGACTGCATGACCGAGACTCCTCCGACGATCCGCATGGCCGTGCGCGGCGGAGCCGTGCCGCCCGCGCCGCGCCGACAGGACGGCGGCACGGTGGTCGCGGCACTGCCCGTTGCCGCGGGCACCATCGCCGTGTCATGGACCGGGTGCAGCATCCGCCGCAGCCACGAGCCCGCGGGGCGCGCCCGTCGCGCGACGGCACCCTGCCCCAGGACGGAGACCCGGATCGCACAGCTTCGGGGCGGACAGGACGAGAAGGACGACCAGGCATGACCGAAGCCATCGAGGGCTACCTGTTCTACGAGATCGCGGCGCTCCTCGTGCTGGCGGCGGGCGCGGGCTTCGTCGGTCTCCTGCTGCGCCAGCCTCTGATCGTGAGCTTCATCGCGGTGGGCATCCTCGCCGGCCCCTCCGTCCTCGACATCGCGCGGTCGGACGCGCAGATCGACCTGCTGGCCGAGCTCGGCATCGCGGTGCTGCTGTTCCTCGTGGGCCTGAAGCTCGACTTCAACCTCGTGCGCACGCTCGGCCCGGTCTCGCTGGTGACGGGCCTCGGGCAGGTGATCTTCACCACGGTCTTCGGCTACCTCATCGGGCTGGCGCTCGGGCTCGACCCGTTGACGGCGATCTATGTGGCGATCGCGCTCACCTTCTCCTCCACGATCATCATCGTGAAGCTGCTGTCCGACAAGCGCGAGATCGACGCGCTGCACGGGCGGATCGCGCTCGGCTTCCTGATCGTGCAGGACATCGTGGTGGTCATCGCGATGATCGCGCTCTCGGCCATCGGCGTCGGCGGCGCGGCGGCGGAGGGGGACAACGCGGCGCTCGAGGTGCTGAAGGTGCTGGGCTACGGCCTGGCGATGCTGGCCTTCGTCGTGGTCTTCATCCGCTTCGCCGCGAACCCGCTGGTCGAGCGGCTGTCGCAGGCGCCCGAACTCCTGGTCTCCTTCGCCATCGGCTGGGCGGCGCTGCTGGCGGCGGTCGGCCACTATCTCGGCTTCGGCAAGGAACTGGGGGGGCTTCTCGCCGGGGTCTCGCTGGCCTCGACGCCCTTCCGCGAGGCCATCGCGGCGCGGCTCGCCTCGCTGCGCGACTTCCTCCTCCTCTTCTTCTTCATCGCGCTCGGCGCCTCGCTCGACCTCTCCGTCCTGGGCGCGAGCATCTGGCCCGCGGTCGTCCTGTCGCTCTTCGTGCTCATCGGCAACCCGTTGATCGTGCTCGTCATCATGAGCGTCATGGGCTACCGCAAGCGGACGGGCTTCCTCGCCGGCCTGACCGTGGCGCAGATCTCGGAATTCTCGCTGATCTTCATGGCGATGGGAGTGGCCATCGGCCATGTCGCGGAGGAGGCGCTCGGCCTCGTCACGCTGGTGGGGCTCGTGACCATCGCGGCCTCGACCTACATGATCACCTTCTCCCACCACCTCTACGCCGCCTTCGAGCCCTTCCTGGGCGTCTTCGAGCGCCGGGGCGCGGAGGCGGAACCCGAAAACGGCCCCGAGGCGGAGCGTCCCCACGACGTGATCCTCTTCGGGCTCGGGCGCTACGGCCTCGGGATCGCGTCGGCGCTGCGCGGACAGGGCAAGCGCATCCTCGGCGTCGACTTCAGCCCCGAGGCGGTGCGCAACGCCCGCGCGCAGGGCTACGACGTGGTCTTCGGCGATGCCTCCGACCCCGAGTTTCTGGCGCACCTGCCGCTCCAGCGGGCCGGGTGGCTTGTCCTCGCGGTGCCCGAGCACGACATGGGCCTGACCCACGAGGATCCGCGCGTGACGCTGCTCAGCACGGTGCGCGACCTCGGCTTCACGGGAAAGGTCGCCGTCGCGGCCCACCGGGAGGAGACGGCGGGCAGGCTCCGCGCCGCGCGGGCCGATCTGGTGTTGATGCCCTACCGCGACGCGGCCTTCGCGGCGGCGGGCATGATCGCGGGCGACGCGCGGGCGCCGGTGGGCACCATCGCCGACCCCGAAGGGCAGCGGGAACTGCCGGCCTGATCCGGGGGGCGCGCCTCAGGCGGGCCGGTCGAGCGCGGCGAGAAGGTCGGCCACCGCCTCGCCGATCCGCTCCGCGTGGCGCAGCAGCGAGCCGCCGAGCAGGAACACGGTGTCCTCGCCATACATCGCGCGCATGTCGGCCGCGCGCTCGGGGCTCATGCCGCCGCCGGGCGAGGGCAGCATCGGCCGCCCGATGCCGTCCGGGTCCTGGCAGGCGGACACGATGTCGAGGCATTCCTCCGCCGTGAAGCCGAAGCGCCCGCCGACATTGGGAAAGACCGAGATGTCGGACCCGGCGAGGCGCTGGAGCGTGCCGAACATCATGCCGTGGGTGAAGCCGGTATCCTCCGACAGGACATGCGGCCCGAGAAAGCTCGGATGCGTCATGATCGGCAGGCCGAGGTCGGGCGCCTCCGCCACGCGGCGGACGAGGTCGAAGCCGAAGAGGCCGGGCATGATCAGAAGGCCGTGCGCGCCCGCCTCCTTCGCGAAGCGCGCGTTCTCCATCAGGTCCTCGCTCCGCCCCGCGAGGTTCGCGAAGTAGAGCGTCGTGCCCTCTTTCTCCGCATTGGCGCGGGCGACGGCGGCGCCAATCGCCGTCACCCGCGCGCGGAAGGAATGGACCGGCTGGTCGGTGAGACCGTGATCCTCCTTCACCACATGCGCCCCCGCCCGCGCGCAGCGTTCCGCGATCGCGGCGAGCGTCCGGGGCGACGTGCCCTGCGGCTTCAGCACGGGCGCGATCATCGGCCCGCGCGCGCACCCGGCGAGGGCGCGGACGCCCTCGATCCCGAAGCGCGGCCCCGGAAAGGCCCGGGCAAGCGGCCCGAGGTCGAGGCCCGTCACCTTGATCCCCTTCTGGATCGAGGAATTGCCGAACATGACGTTGAGGAGCTGCGGCAGCTCCGTCCCCGTGCTCTCGGGAGAATAGGAGACCGTGGCGCGGAACCGGCCCTCGGCCTCCGCCCCGATCTCCTCGACCCGGCCCACGATCTCGTCGGCGATGAAGCCCTCGGGCACCACGTCGCGGGGCACCTCGACGGTCTGCTCGAGCGCGACGCCCTCGGCGCGCGCCCGCGCCTCCGCCGCACTGGCCGCGAAGAGGCGGTAGGTGACGGTGAAGCGGCTCACAGCGCCTCGGCCTTCTCGGTGGAATGCACCGCCTCGATCCGCGCGGCGGCGAGCATGTCCTCGGTGATGCCGAGCTCCTCGCCGAGCAGCCCCTCGACCCCCTTCACGAGGGCCGTGGCGTCGAGACCGTAGTATTTCATCAGGTAGGGCCGCGAGCCGCCATGCGCATAGGTGTCCCGGAGGCCCAGCCGCACGAGGCGCTTGCCGACGCCGTGGTCCGCCATGATCTCGGCCACGAGCGAGCCGATGCCGCCCTCCGTCACGTGGTTCTCGAGCGTCACCACGCCCCGCCGGACCGAGGCGATGTGGTCGAGCATCGCCTTCGCGTCGAAGGGCTTGATCGTGTTGAGATGCAGGTGCCGGATCGAGAGGCCCGCCCCCTCGAGCGCGCCGCGCGCGCGCAGCGCCTCCTCCGTGGTGATGCCGGAAGTGACGATCAGCACGTCCTGCCCCAACGCCAGCTCGCGCATCCGCCCCACCCGGATCGGCGTGTCGAAGAGGCGCGGAACGGTGCCGCGCAGCACGCGGCAATAGACCGGCCCGTCGATGGAATCGGCCGCCTCGCAGATCGATTCCACCTCCGTCGCGTCGCCGGTCTCGAGCACGGTCATGTTGGGGATCGAGCGCATCACCGCGATGTCCTCGATCGCCTGGTGCGTCATGCCGCCGGGCGTCGTGATGCCGGGCAGGAACCCCATCAGCCGCACCTTGCGCCGCGGATAGGCGACCGAGGCCATGAGCTGGTCGTAGGGCCGCCGGTAGAGGAAGACGCCGAAGGAATGCAGGAACGGCCGGAACCCCGCGAGGCCGAGCCCGCCGGCGAAGGACATCATGTTCTGCTCCGCCATGCCGAGCGACAGGAACTGCTCGGGATACTTGTCGCGGAACTTGTCGATCTCGCAGGACGAGGTCAGGTCCGCCGAGAGGCAGAGCACCTCGGGATTGGCGCGGGCGTGCTTTTCGAAGGCCCTCTCGTAGGGCCGGTTCACCATCTCGACCATGTCAGTGCCCCTTGCCGTAGTCGATGGGCGGGACGCCGAGGGACTTGGCGATGTGCCGGTTCATCTCGGCGCGCTCCTTCTCGGACTTGAAGCGGACGTAGTGGAGCCGCGGGAAGCGGAGCTGGAGATAGGGCATGCCCCGGAACGGGCTGGAGTTCGCGAGGATGATCAGCGGCTTGCCCCGGTGCGGCGTGCGCACCGCCTCGCGCATCTGGTCGAGGTCGTGGCCGTCGATCCAGACCGCGACGCCGCCGAAGGCCTCGATCTTCCGCGCGATGTCGCCCACCTCCATCACCGAGGTCATGGCGCCGTCGCATTGCTGCCGGTTCACGTCCATGATGGCGTAGAGGGTGTCGATCCGGTGGTGCGCGGCGGCCGCGATGGCCTCCCAGGTCTGGCCCTCCTGCACCTCGCCGTCGGACATGTAGACCCAGGTGCGCCCGGGCTCGCCCTTGCGCTTGCGGCCCCAGGCGAGGCCCGCGGCGGTGGAGAAGCCGATGCCGAGCGTGCCGTTGTGGACCTCCATCCCCGGGGAATGCTCGGCCCCGATCATCTCGACGGAGGAGCCGTCCTTGTTGAACATCTCGATCCCCTCGGGCGCCATGCGGCCGACCTCGATCAGCGTCGCGTAGGCCACGAGCGCGTAGTGCGCGGGCGCGATGAAGAGGCGGTCGAACTCGGGCGCGGCGGGGCCGTTGTAGCCCGCGCCGGTGTGGTAGTCCGGGTTGTCGGCCGAGGGCACGCCGCCGAAGGGCTTGGGGATCATCGGCAGCGTCGGCGGCCCGAGGCGCAACTCCTCGTTGTAGAGCCACGCGAACTGCTCGGCGGCGGAACAGGCCTGGCTGAGATAGCCGCCGTTGTTGAGAATCGTGTGCTCGAACACCCGCGTGCGGATGCCGTGGG
>NZ_JBQLZP010000089.1:0-2864 GCF_052168335.1 Roseicyclus sp.
CCGAGCCCGCCCTTGGGCCGGCCCGGCGCATCGGAGGCGGACCAGGAATAGATGACGAAGTGGAGATAGCGCCGCGCCGGCGCGGCGAAGCGGCGAAGGAACAGCGCCGCCGTGATCGAACCCGCGAACCCGCCCGACGGCGCGTTGTCGAGATCGGCGATGCCGGGCTCGATGAGCTTCTCGTAGGGCTCGTGGAAGGGCATCCGCCAGACCGGGTCCGCCACCTCCGACGCCGCCCGCGCCAGCGCCGACGCGAGCGCGTCGTCGTCGGTGTAGAAGGGCGCGATATCGGCGCCGAGGGCCACGCGCGCCGCCCCGGTCAGCGTCGCCATCGAGACGACGAGGTCGGGGTCCTCCTCGGCCGCGAGGCTGAGCGCGTCGGCCAGCACGAGGCGTCCCTCGGCGTCGGTGTTGTTGATCTCGACCGTCAGACCGTTCCGCGCCTTGAGGATGTCGCCGGGCCGGAAGGACGCGCCCGCGACCGCGTTCTCGACGGCCGGGATCAGGACGCGCAGGCGGAGGGGGAGACCCTCCTCCATGATCATCCGCGCGAGGCCGAGGACGTTCGCGGCCCCGCCCATGTCCTTCTTCATCGTCGCCATCGACGCGCCGGGCTTGAGGTTCAGGCCGCCGGTGTCGAAGCACACGCCCTTGCCGACCAGCGTGAGACGCGGCCCGGCCGCGCCCCAGGTCATGTCGATCAGGCGCGGGTCCTCGTCGCTGGCGCGGCCGACCGTGTGGATGAGCGGAAGGTTGGCGTCCAGCAGGCTCTCGCCATGGGTGGCGGTGATCTCCGCGCCGTGGGAGGCGGCGAGGTCGCGGGCGGCGCGCTCGAGCGCGTGGGGGCCCATGTCCTCGGCGGGCGTGTTCACGAGGTCGCGGATCAGCGCCTCGGCCCCGGCGATCCGCTCGAGCCGCGCGGCGTCGAGATGGCGGGCGCGGCGAGGCGGGCGCGCGCGCCGTTCCGGGCGCGATACCGCGTGAAGCCGTAGAGCGAGAAGAGGTAGCCGAGCGCGATCTCGGCGCCTTCGGGGCCCTCGGGCCAGGCCTCGACGTGATAGTCCGCCTCGGGAAGCTTCGCGATGGCGGCGCCGGCGGCGAACCTGCCGCGCGCCCGTTCCGTCGCGTCGCCGCGCCCGACCAGCACAAGCATCGGCGTGCCCGAAGGGCCGGGCAGGGCGCAGGTCTGGCCGAGCGCGCCGGTGAAGCCGTGGTGCCGCGCCCAGGCCGCCGCCACGTCGGGCAGCGCGGCGAGCGCCGCCTCGGCGCCCGCCTTGTCGGCCAGGCGGATGGGAATGGAGCCTTCGGCGGGCGCGGCGAAGGTGAGCTTCATGACGGTCCCCGTTTGCGAACGAGCGACAGCCTAACGGCCCGCCGCGCCGCCGCAAGACCGGATCAGCCCGAGAGGTCCTCCAACTCCCAGACGGCGTGGATCGACCGGTCGCCCACCCGCATCAGGCGCGCGGCCGTCGCGGTCAGCGCCACGGCGTCGCCCTGGTCCAGCGCCTCGATGACGTGGCGCGCGACACGGGCCAGCGTCGCCATGCCGATGAGGTCGGCATCCCGGACGAGCACGCAGGCCGTGACGCGGAGTTGCGCCGGATCGGCACGGCTCGACGATGGAAGCGTCGCCAGGGCCTCAGAGATCCGCTCGAGCGCGCGCGCGACCTCGACCTCGGCGCGGGCTTCCCCGATCTGCCGGCACAGTTTCTCGAGCTTTTCCGGATTGAAGCGCGCGGGCTCCTCCGGACAGAGTTCCGTTACGGAACGCGCGGCGTGTCCGTTCATGTCTCACTCCACCTACCGCTCCCACCGCGGACAGGTGGAACCTGAGGCATCAGACTGAAGAAACGATTGAAACCGCCGTTGAAACACACTCCAATTCGTGCGGAATGCGCGCGATGACCGCGCAGGGGAGGCGCCCGGATGCACCGCGTGAAATCGCTACCAGACTACCTCAAGGAGCGTTACGACGACTGGAAGCAGTCGAGCTTCCCCGAGCACCGCGACTGGTTCCGAAAGCTCGCCGACGAGGGGCAGAGCCCGCGCGCGATGGTCATTGCCTGTTGCGACAGCCGCGTGGCCGTCACCTCCGTCTTCGGGCAGCGCATCGGCGAGCTGTTCGTGCACCGCAACATCGCCAATCTCGTGCCGCCCTACACCCCCGACGGCAAGCACCATGGCACCGGCGCGGCGGTGGAGTTCGCGGTGACCGTGCTCAAGGTCTCGCACATCCTCGTCATGGGGCATTCGCGGTGCGGCGGCGTGCGCGGCTGTCTCGAGATGTGCTCGGGGAACGCGCCGGAACTCGATCGCCCCGAAAGCCTGGTGGGCCGCTGGCTGGACGTGCTGCGGCCCGGCTACGCGCGCGTTGTGGACCTGGCGCGGCCCGAGGACCGGCAGACCGCGCTCGAGAAGGAAGGCATCCAGCTCAGCCTCGAGAACCTCATGGGCTATCCCTTCGTGGCGCAGGCGGTGGACGAGGCGCGGCTCACGCTCCACGGGCTCTGGACCGACATCGCGGAGATGGACCTGGAGACCTTCGACGGCACGGTCCGGCACTTCGTGAAGGGCTGAGCTTTACCGCAGGTTGCACGGCCTGTATTGGCCGGAAAACGGGAACGGTACGGGACGGACATGGACGGCATTCTGGCGCTCGCGGCCGACAATCTCCTGTCGCCCATCATCCTGTTCTTCGCCCTGGGCCTCGCGGCGGCCTTCGCCCGCTCGGACCTGTCGATCCCCGAGGCCGTGGCCAAGGGACTGTCGATCTACCTGCTCTTCGCCATCGGCTTCAAGGGCGGGGCGAGCGTGGCCGCCCACGGCATCGACGCCACGCTCCTTCTGTCGCTGGCCGCCGGGGT
>NZ_JBQLZP010000090.1:0-18567 GCF_052168335.1 Roseicyclus sp.
CGGCGGACAGCAGGTCGCCCCGCGCGGCGCAGATCTCCGCGAGGCCGGGCGAGCCGATCTCCTCGCCCATCTCGATCAGCCAGACGGCGTTGAACCCGAGCCGACCGCGCGTGGCGACGACGGCCCGCATGGCGGTGAGGTTGACCCAGAACTGGCCCTTGTTGTCGGCGATGCCGCGCCCGTAGAGGCACCCTTCGTCGGGCGCGTCGGTGAGCCGCCAGGGATCGCGCCCCTCGCGCCAGCGCCCCGCCATGCCCGGCACCGTGTCGCCGTGGGAATAGCCGAGCACCGTCGGCAGGCCCTCGCCCTCGATGCGCCGCGCGATGAGGAAGGGCCGGCCCTCGGCCTCCACGCGCGTCAGGGCGAAGCCGTCGCGGGCGAGCTCGGCCCCGACGTGGTCGAGATAGGCCGGAAGGACGGTGGCCGCGTCGGGGGCCGTCGCATCGGTCGGGAAGGCGATGAGCCGTGCGAGCCCTTCCCGGAAGGGCTCGGCGGCGGCCATGTCGCGGGCGCGCGCGACGGCGGCGGAACGGTCATGCTCGGTCATGGCGCATGACTGGCGCGGATCGCGCGCCTTCGCAAGGGCGGGGCTACAGCCCCGCGGCGGCGCGCAGATGGGCGAGGACGCCCCCCATGTCGTCGTCCTGCCCGACCTCGAGCAGGAGCCGGAAGCGGTCGCTGCCGCCGAGGCGCGGCGCGGGCGGGAGCGGGTGGCGGGACGTGTCCTGCCCGACGAGGGCGAGCACCAGAACGGCGCCGGAGTGCCGGGGACGCGCGGCGACGGCGAACTGCACCGGCGCACCGAGGCCCACATAAGCCTTGCGCGGCATGAGCCGCACCTCCGGCCGGTCGGCCGCCAGCACGGCGTGGAGGTCGCGCAGCAGGGCCGCGCCGCGTGTGCCGAGGACCGCCGCCACCGGGTCGCCCTCGGAGGCATCCGTGTCGCGCTCCCGCCACTTGCGGACGATGATCTGCGCCGTGACATGGCCGAGGCCATGCGTGGTCTTCAGCCAGGTCACGGCGGCAGCGGGCTTCTCGAACGGCCCCGCACCGTCGAGGAGTCCGATCCAGTCGTCGGGGGTCCGCCCGGTCTTCCCCGCGAGGTTGGCGAGGACGGCGGCGTCCATCTCGGCGGGACTGAGGGCCATGGTCGCGCCTCACGCCGTCCGGGGGGAGGCGAGATGCAAGGGCAGCTTCTTGCCGAGGAGGTCGCGCCACCCGAAGCCGAGCGCGATGCGCGGGATGACGTTGGAAAGCCCCGCGAAGCCCGCGTGGCGCAGGGTCAGGCGCGTGCCCTCCGGCGCCTCCTCCAGATCGAAGCTCACCCGCGTGTCGAGCGGCCCGCCCCGCCAGCTGACGACCAGCCGCGCGGGCGGCGACAGCTCCAGCACCTCGCAATGCACCGTCCCGTCGAAGCCCGGCGCGGGCTTCGTGCGGAAGGTGAAGCAATGCCCGACCTTGGGGCGGATGTCGTTCGGCATGAGCCACGCGGAAAGCTGCACGCTGTCGGTCAGGGCATGCCAGACCATCTCGCGCGGGAAGGGCAGGGTGCGGGTGATCTCGATGTCCTTCATCGCTGTCCCTCAGGTCTTCATGCGCGACAGGTGGGCTTCGAGCGCGTCGAGCCTGCCCGTCCAGAACGCCTCGTATTTCGAAAGCCAGTCCGCGACCTCGCGCAGCTCGGCGGCGCGCACGCCGTAGTAGGTGCGCCGCCCCTCCGCCCGCGCGTCCACGAGGCCCGCGAGGCGCAGCACCTGCATGTGCTGCGAGACCGAGGGCTGCGCGATGCCGAGCTTGTCCGCGAGAAAGCCCACGGTGCGCTCCTCGGTCAGCATCAGGTCCAGCATCCGCCGACGGTTCGGGTCGGCGATGGCCCGGAACGGGTCCTGGTTCTGCGATACCTGGGTCATCTTTTCCTGCATGTGGCGGCTCGAATCACATATAGGCATTTACCTATTATAGCAACCGGGCAGCACGCGGGATGGGGCATCAGCCGCGAAGAATGGAGCGAAGAGGGCCGCCGAAGCACCCGCGCACGCCCTCAACCGCGCCAACGGCGGAACCCGTGACCGCCGTCAGCCCGTGGGCTGCGCGTCCTGATCCGACGGGACTGGGAAAACAGGTTCCGACCGGGGTCGGAAAGTGGCGGAGAGACAGGGATTCGAACCCTGGGTGGACTTGCGCCCACAACGGTTTTCGAGACCGCCCCGTTCGACCACTCCGGCACCTCTCCGCAGGCATGGTGGCCATGTGAGGGCGCGATGTAGCGAATGGTCCGGGTGCGCGCAAGAGGGCGCTGTCATCCGGTGGGCGGAGACGCGCGCCGGGCGTTCCGGGCTCACGTTCCCGGCATCCGACCGCCGAGGCGTCCGCCCCGCGCTGGAAAAACCCGCGCGCCGACGCCATGTTGGCGCAAGGCCCCGCCGCATATCGGAGTTCCCATGTTGCGCATGCTTTCGCTCGCCCTTCCTCTCGCCGCGCTGCTCGCCGCCGGCCTGACCCTTCGCGCCGAAGCGCAGGAGGCTCCCCTCTCCGAGCGTGCGCCCGAGGTGGCGCGCATGCTCGAGACGCTCGGCGTCTACGACGTGCTCGGGATCATGGCGGCCGAGGGTGAGGCCGCGGCGCTGACGCTCGAGGACGAGATGTTCCCGGGCGACGGCGGTGCCGCCTGGGCCGCCGAGGCGAGCCGCCTGCAGAGCGCCGACCGCATGACCGCGCTTTTCGAGGAGGCGTTTCCCTTCGGCGACATGACGGCGGAGGAGGTCGCGCAGGTGACGCGCTTCTTCGAGGCCGAGCCCGGACGCAGCATTGCGGCGGCCGAGATCGCGGGGCGCCGCGCCTTCCTCGACCCCGCGACGGAGGAAGCCGCGAACGCCGCCTTCCGCGAGGCCGTCGCCTCGGCGGACCCGCGCGTCGACCTCCTGACCGGGTTCATCGAGGCCAACGACCTCGTCGAGCGGAACGTGCAGGGCGCGCTCAACTCGAACTTCGCCTTCTACCGCGGGCTCGCCGACGGCGAGGCCTTCGCGGTCGACATGCCGGAGGAGCTGATGCTGTCCGAGGTCTGGGGGCAGGAGCCGCAGCTGCGCCACGATACGATCGAGTGGCTCTATTCGTTCCAGCTCTCGGCCTATTCGGGCCTCGCGGACGGCGACATCGAGGCCTATACCGCGTTTTCCGAGACGGCGGCGGGGCAGGCGCTGAACGCCGCGCTTTTCCGGGCCTTCGACGCGGTCTTCGAGCGGCTGAGCTACGATCTCGGCGTCGCCGCCGCGCGCTTCATCGCGGGCGAGGACGCCTGAGCGCGAAGGGCCCCGCGGCCCTTGACAGCGGGGCGCTTGTGAGGCATCTGGCGGCCTCTTCCCGGCGCTGCCCCGTGCGGCACCGGGTGAATCGCTGACAACCGCCCCCGACGGGGCGCGCTGCCCGAGGCGGGACGGATCGCATCCTCCCCAGGAACGCCGGGAGACCGGGGCCACAGGGCGCGGGAGACAAGAAGGACACGCGCATGTTCGCGGTGATGAAGACCGGCGGAAAGCAGTACCGGGTGCAGCCCGGCGACCGCCTGCGGATCGAGAAGCTCGCGGCCGACGCGGGCGAGACCGTGCAGTTCAACGAAGTGCTGATGCTGGGCGGCGACGCGCCCGTCGTGGGCAGCCCGCTGGTGTCGGGCGCCGCGGTGCAGGCCCTCGTGGTCGACCAGGTGAAGGGCGAGAAGCTCATCCACTACGTCAAGCGCCGCCGCAAGCACTCGTCGCAGCGCAAGAAGGGCCACCGTCAGAAGCTGACGCTGGTGCAGATCACCGAGATCCTGCCCTCGGGCGCGGACAAGTCCGGCGTGAAGGCCGCCATGGGTGCGGGCTCGGCGCCCGCCGCCGTCGCATCGGCCCCCGCCGCGAAGCCCGCCAAGGCCGAGAAGAAGGCCGAGGCGCCCGCGAAGGCCGCGGCGCCCGCGGGCGGCGACGATCTCAAGCAGCTCTCGGGCGTGGGCCCCGCGCTGGAGAAGAAGCTCCATGAGGCGGGCGTCACGTCCTTCGCCCAGATCGCCGCATGGACCGACGCGGACGTTGCCGCGTTCGACGAGAAACTGAACTTCAAGGGCCGGATCGAGCGCGAAGGCTGGATCGAACAGGCCAAGAAGCTCGCTGAAGGCTGAGGAGAGACGACATGGCACACAAGAAGGCAGGTGGTAGCTCCCGCAACGGCCGCGACAGCGCGGGCCGGCGCCTGGGCGTGAAGAAGTTCGGCGGCGAGGCCGTGATCCCGGGCAACATCATCGTGCGCCAGCGCGGCACCAAGTGGTGGCCGGGCGCGGGCGTCGACATGGGCAAGGATCACACGATCTTCGCCGTGTCCGAGGGCCGGGTGTCCTTCGCCCAGGGCTTCAAGGGCCGCACCTACATTTCGGTCCTCCCGTCGGCGGAGGCCGCCGAGTAGCGCCGCGATCTCAGGGGAAGTTTCCACGAGGGGCCGGCAAAAGAGCCGGCCCTTTTCGCATTTTCGACATGCTCTTGTGCGACGCGGGCGCCATGCCCAGTTGAAGAACAGGCGGTTGGTTCGGAGGAGGACCAGACCCATGAAGCAGGAAACCATCGTCCCCCAGCCGGTGATCGAGGCGCCGCGCATGGTGCTGCGTCCGCTGCGTCCGTCGGATGCCGGGCTGATGGCGCTCTACGCCTCGGACAAGCGCGTGGCCGAGATGACGACGACCATCCCCCATCCTCTGCCGCCCGGCACGATCGAGGCCTTCATCGCGCAGGCGATGCGCCCCGAGAGCGACGAAGCCGTCTGGGCCATGGACGCCACGGATTTCGGCGGGTCCGAGGTGCTCGGGGTCGTCTCGCTCAAGCGGATGGACCGCAACCAGTCCGAGATCGGCTACTGGGTCGCGCCCGCGCTCTGGAACACCGGCTTCGCCTCCGAGGCGGTGAACGCGATGGTGGCCGCCAACCCCCTGGGCAACAAGACCATTTTCGGCAGCGTCTTCCAGGACAACCCGGGCTCGGCGCGGGTGCTGACGAATGCCGGCTTCGAATACCTGGGCGACGCCGAGGCCTTCTCGGTCGCACGGGGCGCGAAGGTGCCGACATGGACTTACCTCAAGCGTTTGGGGTAAGGGTCTGACGTCCGGGGCCTCGGCCCGCGGGTTTTCCTTGCCAGAATGCAGGACGCGCCTCTCGGGGCCGGTCCGGGTGGAGTCCATGAAGTTTCTCGATCTCGCCAAGGTCTACATCCGCTCGGGCTCGGGCGGCGGCGGGGCCGTCAGCTTCCGGCGCGAGAAGTTCGTGGAATACGGCGGCCCCGACGGCGGCGATGGCGGCAGCGGCGGCGACGTCTGGGCCGAGGCCGTGGACGGGCTCAACACGCTCATCGACTTCCGCTACCAGCAGCACTTCTTCGCCAAGAACGGCCAGCCCGGCATGGGCCGCCAGCGCTCGGGCAAGGACGGCGACGACATCGTGCTGCGCGTGCCCGCGGGAACCGAGATCCTCGAGGAGGACGAGGAGACCGTGATCGCCGATCTCGCCAGGGCGGGCGAGCGGGTGCTGCTGGCCAGGGGCGGAAACGGCGGCTTCGGCAACCTCCACTTCAAGACCTCGACGAACCAGGCCCCGCGCCGCGCGAACGCGGGCCAGCCGGGGATCGAGCGCACGATCTGGCTGAGGCTGAAGCTGATCGCCGACGCGGGCCTCCTCGGCCTGCCCAACGCGGGCAAGTCCACCTTCCTCGCCGCGACCTCGAACGCGCGGCCGAAGATCGCGGACTATCCCTTCACCACGCTGGTGCCGAACCTCGGTGTCGTCGGCATCGACGGCGTGGAATTCGTCGTGGCCGACATCCCGGGCCTCATCGAGGGCGCGCACGAGGGCAGGGGCCTCGGCGACATGTTCCTCGGCCATGTCGAGCGCTGCGCGGTCCTTCTGCATCTCGTCGATGGCACGTCCGAGGACGTGGTGGCCGATTACGAGACGATCATCGGAGAGCTCGAGGCCTACGGCGCGGGCCTCGACAAGAAGCCGCGCATCACCGCGCTGAACAAGATCGACGCCCTGGCCGACGAGGAGATCGCCGAGAAGCGCGCCGCGCTCGAGGAGGCGTCGGGCGGCAAGGTGCTGACCATGTCGGGCGTGTCGGGCACCGGCCTGCCCGAGGTGCTGCGCGCGCTCCGCCAGCGGATCGACGCGGGCCGCCTGCGCACCCGGCGCGAGGAGGGGGAGGCGGGGCCGTGGAGACCCTGACGCCCACCCGTCCGCCCGCGCTGGCCGAGGCGCGGCGCCTCGTCGTCAAGATCGGCTCGGCGCTGCTGGTCGACCGGGAGACCGGCGCGCTGCGGTCGGACTGGCTCGCCTCGATGGTCGCGGACGTGGCGCGGATCAAGGCGCGGGGTACGGACGTGATCCTCGTCTCGTCGGGCTCCATCGCGCTCGGGCGCGGCGTGCTTGGGCTGGGGCAGGGGGCGCTCTCGCTCGACGAGGCGCAGGCGGCGGCCGCTGTCGGCCAGATCCGCCTCGCCCGCGCCTACGAGGAGGCGCTCGCCCCCCACGGCATCACCGCCGCGCAGATCCTGCTGACGCTGGACGATTCGGGCGACCGGCGGCGCTATCTCAACACGCGGGCGACGATGGCGGCGCTGCTGGCGCGGGGCGCGGTGCCCATCGTGAACGAGAACGACACCATCGCCACGGACGAGATCCGCTACGGCGACAACGACCGGCTGGCCGCGCAGGTGGCGGCGATGGCGGCGGCCGATGTCTGCGTGCTCCTGTCGGACGTCGACGGCCTCTACACCGCGAACCCGAGGCTCGACCCATCCGCCAGGCATCTGCCGGTGATCGAGGCGATCACGCCCGAGATCGAGGCGATGGCGGGTGACGCCGGGTCCGGCCTGTCGAAGGGCGGCATGAAGACCAAGGTGATGGCCGCGCGCACCGCCACGGCGGCGGGCTGCGCCATGGCCATCGCGAAGGGCGAGACGATGCACCCGCTGACCGCGCTGGAGCAGGGCGCGCGCACGACCTGGTTCACCGCGACGCTCGACCCGCAGGCGGCGCGCAAGCGCTGGATCTCGGCGATGAAGCCGCGCGGCACGCTGAGGCTCGACGCGGGGGCGGTGGCGGCGCTCGGGCGGGGCAAGTCGCTGCTGCCCGCGGGCGTCACGGCGGTGACGGGCGCCTTCAAGCGCGGCGACCCGGTGATGCTGGAGGGGCCGGACGGCGGCGCGCTCGGCCTCGGGCTCTCGCGCTACGACGCGGCCGAGACGCGCGCCATCGCGGGCCACCGCTCGGACGAGATCGGGGCGATCCTGGGCTATCCGGGGCGCGCGGCGCTGGTGCACCGGGACGACATGGCGCTCTGAGGGAGGCGGGGATGCTGGGGCTCTTCTTCGACGTGCGGCCGAAGCCCGGCCACATGGTCCATTACTTCGAGCATGTGGACCGGCTGAAGCCGATCCTCGCGGGGCACGCGGGCCTCCTCTACCTCGAGCGGTTCCGCCCGCTCGACGACCCCGACGCGCTCCTGTCCCACCAGCACTGGGCGGACGAGGCGGCACTCCTCGGCTGGCGGCGCGACGCGACGCACCGGGCGAGCCAGTCGGCCGGGCGCAAGGTGCATTTCGAGGACTACCGCATCCGCGTCGGCGGCGCCGTGACCCGGCCGGAGGGGGAGGGACGCTATGTGCTGACCTTCGCCGGCACCGAACCGCTCGAAGGCCGCGCCTACGAGAGCGTCACGCGGCCGGGACGCTTCCTGACCGTGGCCGAGGCCGCGACGGGCGCGGCGGCGCAGGCGCTGGCCGAGGCTGCGCGGGAGGCGGGGGCGGAGGAAATCCACGTCTTCGCCATCTCGCGGGACTACACGCTGACCGACCGGGTCGAGGCGCCGCGCGACTGAGTGGACAGGGGCGGGACGATCGCCTATCCCGCGCGGGACACGGAGGCTGCCATGGACGAGACGACCGACATCGCAAGCATGATGCGCGCCATCGGCGCGGCGGCGAGGGACGCCGCGGCCGAGCTTGCCTATGCGACGCCCGAGGCCAAGCGCCACGCGCTCGAGGTCGCGGCGGAGGCGGTCCTCGCCCGCAAGGAGGCCATCGTCGCCGCCAACGCGAAGGACATGGCGTTCGGCAGGGAGAAGGGCCTCTCGCCCGCCATGCTCGACCGGCTGATGCTCGACGGCAGGCGGATCGACGGGATCGTCGCGGGCCTGCGCGCCGTCGCCGCGCAGCAGGACCCCGTGGGCGCCGTCATGGCGGAGTGGGACATGCCCTCGGGCCTGCACATCCGCCGCGTGCGCACGCCGCTCGGCGTCATCGGCGTGATCTACGAGAGCCGCCCGAACGTCACGGCGGACGCGGGCGCCCTGTGCCTGAAGTCGGGGAACGCCGTGATCCTGCGCGGCGGGTCGGAGAGCTTCCATTCCTCGGGTGCGCTGGTGGACTGCCTGAAGGCGGGGCTGCGCGCCGCCAACCTGCCCGAGGACGCGGTGCAACTCGTCCCCACGCGCGACCGGGCGGCGGTGCGCGCGCTCCTGACCATGACGGAGTTCGTGGACGTGATCGTGCCGAGGGGCGGCAAGGGCCTCGTCGGGCTCGTTCAGGCCGAGGCGCGGGTGCCGGTCTTCGCGCATCTGGAAGGGATCTGTCACGTCTACATCGACAAGGCGGCCGACCCCGAGGTGGCGCTGAAGGTCACGCTCAACGCCAAGACGCGGCGGACCGGCATCTGCGGCGCGGCGGAGTGCCTGCTGATCCACCGCGAGGTGCTCGACACGATCGGGCAGGGCGTCGTGCGCGCGCTGATCGACGCGGGCGTCGAAGTCAGGGGCGACGAGTTCTTGCAGAAGATCGAGGGCGTCGTGCCCGCCACGGCCGAGGACTGGGGCCGCGAGTTCCTGGACATGATCCTCGCCGCGCGGGTCGTCGACGACATCGACGCGGCCATCGCCCATATCCGGCGTCACGGCTCCTCGCACACGGAGAGCATCCTGACCGAGGACGACGCGGCGGCGGCGCGGTTCTTCGAGCGGCTCGATTCGGCGATCCTGATGCGCAACGCCTCGACCCAGTTCGCCGACGGGGGCGAGTTCGGGATGGGGGCGGAGATCGGCATCGCGACCGGCAAGCTGCATGCACGGGGCCCCGTGGGGGCGGAACAGCTCACCTCGTTCAAGTATCTCGTGACGGGGCAGGGGACGGTGCGGCCCTGAAGCCGCGCCGCCCCTGTTCTCACATCTCCATCGGCACGATCTCGGCCACCTCGACATGGCCGCCATCCGCGACCATCGGGTTGCCCTTCGCCATGGTGCAGGCGGCCTCGAGGCTCTCGGCCTCGACGATGGACCAGCCGAAGGCCGGGTTCTCGACGCCCGCGCTGACCCCGTTCGCGTCGACCCGCATCGACTTGCCGACCGGCTCGCCCGGATCGACGAGGGCCGGACCGATGCCGCCCATCCAGGCGCCCCAGGCGGCCATGGCGGCCTGGCCTTCCTCCTCGGTGGCGGGGGGCGTGAACCCCGCTTCGGCGTGGTAGATGTAGAGGTATCTGGGCATGGCGCCCTCCCTTGGCTCTGGTGAAACTCAGGCGTCCGAAACTCGGGCGTCGGGCCGCTCGTGGGGGCGGAGCGACGTGTCGAGGAACGTGTCGAGCTTGCGCAGCGTCGAGGTCCAGCCGCGCGTGTGCTCCTGCGCCGCCTCGAGCCCCGGCAGTTCGCGGTGGTGGAGCGTCAGGCGCGTGCCGGTGGCGGTCTCCTCCACGGTGAAGGTGACATGGCTTTCGGGGCCCCGCGCGCCGTCGGGGTCGTGCCAGGCCCAGGTGAAGCCGACCGATCCCCGTCCGTCCTCGGGCGGACGCACATGGGTGACATGGCCCGAGACCTTCATGGAATTGCCGCTCTCCTTGCCGGTCATCACGCAGAACCAGGGGCCGGTGCGCGCAAGGTCCATGGCGCAGTCCTCGAGATAGACGCCCTCGGGCCCGAACCACTGGATGAGCTGGACCGGCTCGGTCACGGCGCGCCAGAGGCGAGTGAGAGCCACGGGATAGTCCCGCACGAACTCGATGTCGGCGGTCTCGGTCGTCGTCGTGGTCATGGCGCGTCTCCTTCGGGATCGAGTGCCAGAAGCGTGTCGAGGCGGTCGAGGCTCCCCGCCCAGAAGGCGCGGTGTTCCATCGTCCAGCCGTGGATCGCGCGCAGCGCCTCGGGGCGGGCGGAATAGTAGCGGTGCGTGCCCTGCACCCGCTGCACGATCAGCCCCGCCGCGCGCAGGACCTTCAGGTGGCGCGAGACGGCGGGGGCCGAGACCTCGACGCCTTCGGCCAGCGCGCCGGCGGGCAGTTCGCCCTGCGTCAGAAGCTTCTCGACGAGGGACAGGCGCGTCGGGTCGGAGAGGGCGGCGAAGGTGCTGTGCAGATCGGTCATGGGTTCATCCTGCGCCGATTCCGTATTTCGCACAATCGTTAATTAACGGAAGTGGAAATATCGGCCCGATTGACGCCGCCAAGCGCTCTGCTACCACGGCGCCCAGGGACAAGAAGGACAGCAACCATGACCGACCGCCGCAACGATATCCCCGAAACCCTCGTGCGCCGCCGTGCGCTGGCCGAGGGGGTCAGCCGGCCGGTCGTGACGCCGATCCAACCCTCCGTCGTCTATGCCTCGCCCTCGATCGACATGCTGCATGCCCAGTACGAGGGCCGCGAGAAGGGTTACACCTACGCCCGGGAAGGGCACCCGAACGCGACGCTCCTGGCCGAGAAGATCGACGCGATGGAGGGCGCGGAAGGCGGCATCGTGCTCGGCTCGGGCATGGCGGCCGTGACCGCCGCGCTTATGGGCGTGCTGGGGGCAGGGGACCATGTCATCGGGGGCAGCCAGCTCTATGGCAGGTCGCTGCGCCTCATGCACCAGGACCTCGCGCGCTTCGGCATCGCGACGAGCCTCGCCGACCCGACCGACACCGGGGCCTTCCGCGCCGCGATCCGGCCCGAGACGAAGATGATCCTCGTCGAGGTCGTCTCGAACCCGACGCTGCGCGTGGCCGACATGGAGGGGATCGCGCGCGTCGCGAAGGAGGCGGGCGTGCTCCTCGCCGTCGACAACACCTTCACCACGCCGCGCGCCTGGCGGCCCCTCGAGCACGGTGCGGACATCGTCATCCACTCGGTGACGAAGCTCCTCGCCGGGCATTCCGACGTGACGCTCGGCTGGGTCGCGGCGAAGGATGCGACGGTCGCGCGGAAGATCTACGATTTCTCCGTGACGGTGGGCTTCACGCCCTCGCCCTACGAGTGCTGGCTGGCCGAGCGCGGGCTCTACACCTTCCCGCTGCGTTACGACCG
Organism: Roseicyclus sp.; assembly: GCF_052168335.1. Classification (GTDB taxonomy): domain Bacteria; phylum Pseudomonadota; class Alphaproteobacteria; order Rhodobacterales; family Rhodobacteraceae; genus Roseibacterium. Next base: position 11,343 of record NZ_JBQLZP010000090.1, read on the forward strand.
GGCGGAGGCGAACGCCGCGATGCTGGCCGATCACCTCGCCGGCCATCCCAAGATCGCGCGCGTGCTCTACCCGGGCCGCGACGACCACCCCGACCGCGCGCGCGTCAAGGCGCTGCTCGGCGGACGGACGGGCAACATGGTCAGCTTCGAGATCGCGGGCGACGGCGCGGCGGCCAACCGGATGGTGATGGCGGCGCCCCAGCTGCCCTTCGCGCCGACGCTCGGCGACGTGGGCACGACGCTGAGCCACCCGGCGTCGTCCTCGCACCGGGCGCTGACGCCCGAGGGGCGCGCGGCGCTCGGCATCTCGGACGGGTTCTTCCGCGTCTCCGTGGGGATCGAGGAGATCGAGCTTCTGAAGGCCGACTTCGACCAGGCGCTCGCGGCCGTCTGAGCCTCAGGGGCAGCGCGCCCAGGTCACGACCGAGCCGTCCCGCACGAGGCCGAGACCGTCCACGAGCGGCACGAGGATCACGCGCCCGCCGTCGAAGGTCATGCCCTCGCCGGTGCAGGAGAGGTCGAAGGCCATCGCGTCCATGCCCGGGATCGGGAAGGGGTTGGTCAGGTCGCAGGCGTTCTCGACCCCTTGCAGCGTCTGCCCGACGATGCCGACCGCGCCGCCGTCCATGCCGAGCGTGGCGCAATCCCATGTGCCCTGTCCGGGCGGGTAGTAGAGGCCCTGGACCCGGTCGAGGAGGCTCTGTGCCGCAACGGGCGAGGCCAGAACGCAGAGAAGCGCTGCAACAAGCGCCTCAGAGCGAATGGAGCGGGGACGAGCCATCGAGCACCACCACGTCGAAGTTGAGGTCGGGCGACTGCGCCTCGACCTCGCGGCGGATGAGATTGGCCGAGGGAAGCCGGTCCACGAGCGCGAGATACCGCCCGCGATAGCCGCGCTGGCTGAGATAGCGGGCCAGGTCGATGGCGTCGAATACCGGCGTCAGCAGCGGCGACAGCACGAGGGCAGGGGCGTCGGGACCGCTGAAGCGGATCGAATCGAGTTCCTCGTAGGTCACGCGCGCGATGTAGGAGCGGGGCTCGAGCACGTTGCGCGGCAGCAGGTCCAGCGCCGCAGGCGCCAGCGCGACCGCGAGCACGGTCCGCGAACGCGCGTCCCCGGGGACGGGATCGCCTTCGGTCCCTGTCAGCTTCTTGTCGCGGCCGTCCATCATGGTTCAGCCCTGATTACCCGGCAGGTGGTCGTTTCCCGGCTGGGCGACGCATCGCAAGCCCGGGAAGAAGGGCGCGCCGTGCCGCCCGCCTCGCCGCGATAGTAGCAAATCCCATTTCCCACGCAATAAAAGATTGTCGGTGAAACAATTCCTTAACGTCGCACGGTTGGCGCAAGGGGCGGCGTCAGAAGCGTTGTCAGATTGCGCGATTTGCGCCAGACCATCGCTGCGCGATGCTCGGGCGGGACAGCGATGACCGAAAGCCAGTTGACCACAGTGATGGAGGCCGTTCCCGAGCCGATGCTGCACATCGACGGGCAGGGGACGATCCAGGCGACGAACGCTGCCGCGCGGGCGCTGCTCGGCGAGTGGATTCTCGGACGCAGCTATGCGGCGGTGCTGCGCCAGCCGGGTCTTCTGGGCCGGATCGAAGCCGTGCAGGCCGAGGGGCAGGCGGGCGAGGCCCGCTTCGAGCTCGCCGACAGCGCCGGGGGCATCCAGTTCCGGGTCCGCATCTCGGTCCTCCCGGAGCAGGGCGGCCGGGATCGCACATCCGGCGCGCGCTGGCCGATCCTGCTGCACTTCACCGACATCACGCACCTGCGCGAGGCCGAGGAGATGCGGCGCGACTTCGTGGCGAACGTCAGCCACGAGCTGCGCACGCCGCTGACGGCCGTTCTGGGTTTCATCGAGACGCTGCGCGGCCCGGCGAAGGAGGACGCGGCGGCGCGCGACCGGTTCCTCTCCATCATGGAGGACGAGGCGCGGCGGATGAACCGTCTCGTCTCGGACCTCCTGTCGCTCAGCCGGGTCGAGGCGGCCGAGCGGATGCGCCCCTCCGACATCGTGGACCTCGGCGCGGTCCTCGACGGCGTGATCGCCGCGATGCGACCGGCGGCGGAGGAGAACGGCAACACGGTCGAACTCCTCCGAGACGGCCTGGCCCGGCCGGACGACGACCGGCTGCGCGCGCTGATCCACGGCGACCGCGACCAGCTCATGCAGGTCTTCCTGAACCTGACGGAGAACGCGCTGAAATACGGCGGGCCCAACAAGCCGGTGACGGTCCGGATACTGCGCGAGGAGGGCAGCGCCAGCCTCAAGGGTCCGGTCATCCGCGTGGATGTCATCGACCGTGGCGACGGCATCGACGCCCAGCACATTCCGCGGCTGACCGAACGCTTCTACCGCGTGGACACGCACCGTTCGCGCGCCATGGGCGGCACGGGCCTCGGGCTTGCCATCGTGAAGCACATCGTCAACCGGCACCGGGGGCGGTTGCGGATCGCCAGCGAGAAGGGGCGCGGCAGCACCTTCAGCGTGCTGTTTCCCGAGGCGTGAGCACAGGACGCCGCACATCCGTTTCGCCCATAATCATGATTATGTTAATCACGAATGCCCCGGAACGGACGCCCCCGCGGATGACCCCGGCACGACCGGCGCATGAAGCGAGCGCCCCAAGCCAATGCTTTCACGACTCAAAACATGGCTCACCGGCAACGGTGTGCCGGACGACTTCTTCCCTTTCACTTGACGGTGCAGTCAATATACTTCGCGCGCAGAGGGTTAACGCATCATGAGCATACTCGTCCTCAACGGGCCCAACCTGAACCTGCTCGGGACCCGTGAGCCCGGCATCTACGGCAGCACCACGCTGGCGGAGATCGAGGCCATGTGCCGCGCGCTCGGCGCGGAACTGGGCCACGACATCGCCTTCGTGCAGTCGAACCACGAAGGCGCCCTCGTCGATGCGCTGCACGCCGCGAGAACGGTCCATGACGGCGTCATCATCAACGCCGGCGCCTATACCCACACCTCCGTCGCGCTCCGCGACGCGATCTCGGCGACGGGCCTCAAGGCGATCGAGCTGCATCTCTCGAACACCCATGCGCGCGAGAGCTTCCGCCATGTCTCGCTGATCGCGCCGGTCTGCGTCGGCGTCATCCAGGGCTTCGGCCCCGACAGCTATCTCCTGGCGCTCCGGGCGATGGCGGGCATCCTCGCGAGGGCATCGACGTGAAGCGCCTCAAGCCCTACCTCGCCATGGACAACGTGGACGATCTCTGGGCGCACCACACCCGCGTCATGGCCGATTTCGGGTTCGACCGGCTGTTCTACGCCTTCAACGCCTTCCGCGGAGCGGGTCTCTACGACAACCCGAAGGATGCGCTCGTCCTCACCAACATGCCCACGGACTACATCGAGGCCTATGTGGGCGGCGGCATGTTCCGCGACGGCGTGATGATGCGGTGGGCGATCCGCAACACGGGCGCGGCGAGTTGGCGGGCCGTCTACGAACATATGGCGGTCGAAGCCCCGACCCGCGGCGAGCGCGCCATGCGCGAACTGAACGAGCGTCACGGCATCCTCGCGGGTTACACGATCAGCTTTCCCATGGCGATCAAGAACGCCAATGCCGGGATCGGCATGGCCGTGCGGCGCGGACTGACGCAGGACGACGCCGACGCGATCTGGGCCCGGCATGGCGAGGAGATCGAGATCATCAACCACGTCGCGCACCTGTGCATCCTGCAACTGCCGGCGACGGGTCAGCAGCGCCTGTTGACCGAGCGTCAGGCCGAGGTGCTGGAGCTCGTGGCCGACGGCAAGACGATGCAGGACATCGCCCTTCTGCTCGGGCGCAACGTCGCGACGGTGGAAAAGCATCTGCGCGGCGCGCGCGACGCGCTCGGCGTCGAAACGACCGCCCAGGCGGTGCGCAAGGCCTCGATACTGAACCAGATTTTCCGTCTCGACCGCCGGGCGTCGCCCGAACGCCCGAGCCCACATCTGGCGGGCGCAGTGTTGCAGGGACGCTAGATTCGGTGTCTTTTATCGTCCGGTAAGGAAATCCCGACTTCTCGAAAGCCTCATCCTGACGCAAGGTGAGGCTGTTCGGCGAGTGATGGCAATTGTTGCCAGGAACATCGGGCCGAGGGGCGCAATAGATCGCCGCACCGACGTCCGCACCCGGTCTTCTGGGTGGGTTGGCGGCGCGACGGATGTGATTTCACCGCTCGCGTCGCCGTTTCGACCGACCGATACGGATTGTCCCCTGTTCACCCGTGTCGCGGTCAGGGCGGCGTCGTCACGTCCCTGCACGGCGCCGCCCACCACTCTCTCGCTTTCCCCCGCAGAACGAAAAACGCGGGGCAGACCTCCCTGCCCCGCGCCCGGTCCGCGCGATGCGCGGACGCCGTGTCCCGTGACCTCAGCCCTTGACGGCCTTGGCGACCTCGGCGGCGAAGTCCTCCTTCAGGACCTCGATGCCCTCGCCGACCTCGAGCCGGACGAAGCCGGTGATGGAGACGCCGGCCTCCTTGGCGGCGGCGCCCACCGTCAGGTCGGGGTTCACCACGAACTGCTGGTTCAGGAGCGTCACCTCGGCCAGGTACTTCTTCATCCGGCCCTCGATCATCTTCTCGATGACCGCCTCGGGCTTGCCGCTCTCGCGGGCGATGTCCATCTGGACCGACCGCTCCTTCTCGACCATCGCCGGGTCCACGTCGCCCTCGTCGAGCGCGGCGGGGTTCACGGCGGCGACATGCATCGCGACCTGGCGGGCGAAGCCCTCGTCCGCGCCGGTGAAGGCCACGAGAACGCCGATCTTGCCCATGCCGGGCGCTGCGGCGTTGTGGACGTAGGAGACGACGCTCTCGCCCGTCAGCTTGGCCATGCGGCGCAGCGTCATGTTCTCGCCGATCTTGGCGATGGCGTCGGTGACGATCGTCTCGACTTCCTTGCCGTCGATCTTGGTGGTCTTCAACGCCATGAGGTCGTCGGCGCCGAGCGCCGCGGTCGCGATCTTCGACACCATGCCCTGGAACTCGGCGTTCTTGGCGACGAAGTCGGTCTCGGAGTTCACCTCGACGGCGACGGCGGTGCCGCCCTCGGCCGCGACGGCCACGAGGCCCTCGGCGGCGGTGCGGCCCGACTTCTTCGCGGCCTTCGCGAGGCCCTTGGTGCGCAGCCAGTCGACGGCGGCGTCCATGTCGCCGTCGGTCTCGGTCAGCGCCTTCTTGGCGTCCATCATGCCTGCGCCGGTCGACTCGCGCAGTTCCTTCACCATTGCAGCGGTAATCGCCATGGTCGGTCTCCTGATTGGTCTTGCCCTTGCCGGGACGACACCCGGCTCCGAATGCAAGTGCCGGGAGCGGTCCCGGTCCTCAACTCTTCCGGGCCGGGTGATACCCCGGCCCGCATGTCATGTCCGTGACGGTCCGTCCGCGCCCGGTCAGGCGTCGGCGTCCTCGTCCGCGGTCTCGGCCACCGGCTCGCCCTCGTCGGCGAGCGCCTCCTCCTCGGGGAGGGTCTCGAAGGCGCCGATGTCGACGCCCGCGGTCGCCATCTGCGCCGACATGCCGTCGAGCGCCGCGCGGCTGACGAGGTCGCAGTAGAGCGCGATGGCGCGCGCCGCGTCGTCGTTGCCGGGGATGATGTAGTCCACGCCGTCGGGCGAGCAGTTGGTGTCGACCACCGCCACGACCGGGATGCCGAGCTTGCGGGCCTCGAGGATGGCGAGGTCCTCCTTGTTCACGTCGATGACGAACAGGAGGTCCGGCAGGCCGCCCATCTCGCGGATGCCGCCGAGCGAGGCCTGCAGCTTCTGCTGGTCACGCTCCATGCCGAGGCGCTCCTTCTTGGTCAGGCCCTCGAGGCCCTCCGCGAAGCGCTGGTCGATCTCCTTCAGACGCGCGATCGAGTTCGACACGGTCTTCCAGTTGGTCAGCGTGCCACCGAGCCAGCGGTGGTTCATGTAGTACTGCGCGCAGCGCTCGGCGGCGTCCGCGATCGGCTTCTGCGCCTGGCGCTTGGTGCCGACGAAGAGGATGCGGCCGCCCTTGGCCACCGTCTCGCGGATGACGTTGAGCGCCTGGTCGAGCAGCTCGACCGTCTGCGTCAGGTCGATGATGTGGATGCCGTTGCGGTCGCCGTAGATGTACGGAGCCATCCGCGGGTTCCAGCGCTGCGTCTGGTGACCGAAGTGAACGCCAGCCTCGAGAAGCTGACGCAAGGAGAAATCGGGGAGCGCCATGTCCATTCCTTTCCGGTTTCGCGCCTCGGCGGAGGTTCAGAGGGTCGCCCCTCAACCGGTGGACCGAACGGGGATGTCTCCCCCGAAAGCCCGCCTCCGCCTGTGAAGTGAGCGCGCAGTTAGGGGGTTTTCCGGGGATTGGCAAGCCCCCTGCCCCTTTCGCGGTCCCGGATGGACGCGGGCGCGCGCTGCGGCTAGGGCTGTGCGCATGAGCGCGCCACCCGACATCCTCTGCATCGGCTCCGTCCTCTGGGACGTGATCGGGCGCTGCCCCGTGCCCATGGCGCCCGGCAACGACCGGCCGGGGCGGATCGAGCGCCTGCCGGGCGGCGTCGCGCTCAACATCGCGATGACGCTCCGCCGCTTCGACCTGACCCCGGCGCTCCTCACCGTTGTGGGCGACGATCCCGAGGGGCGCGACCTTCTGGCAGAATGCGGGCGCATGGGCCTCGTGACCGAGCACGTCCTCGTCGACCGCGACCTGCCGACGGACCGCTACATGGCGATCGAGGCGGCGGGGGAACTGGTGGCCGCCGTCGCCGACGCCCATTCGCTCGAGGCCGCGGGCGCGCGCATCCTTGCGCCGCTTTCGGACGGGCGGCTGGGAAGCGGCGAGGCCCCCTGGCGCGGCGCCATCGCCATCGACGGCAACCTGACCGAGGGCCTGCTGGCCGCGATCGCCGAAAGCCCCGTCTTCGCGGAGGCGGACCTGAGGCTCGTGCCCGCGAGCCCCGGCAAGGCCGAGCGGCTGCGTCCCCTCCTCGCCCATCCGCGCGCCACGCTCTACGTCAACCGCGAGGAGGCGGCGCTTATCGCGGGCCTCCCCTGCGCCACGGCCGAGGACGGCGCCCGCGCGCTCCATTCCGCGGGCGCGCGGCGCGTCGTCGTCACCAACGGCGGCGGCGAGGCGGTCGAGGCCGACGCCGCGGGCCTGCACCGCGCGGTTCCGCCCCGCGTCGAGGCGCGCCGCATCACCGGCGCGGGCTTGCGCGAGAGTCACGGGCACGACGTGTCCATC
>NZ_JBQLZP010000091.1:0-1185 GCF_052168335.1 Roseicyclus sp.
GCTTCGAGCGCTGGAATGCAGACGTCATCGACATAGGCGTCGGCGCGCCCGCGATACTCGGGCGGCACGGCATGGGCGCCGAGGAAGCTCGTCCTGACCCGCACGGGCCGCACCTCGGCGATCCGCCGCGCGGCGCGGAGCATGGAAAGCTCGGTCTCCACGTCGAGGCCGTAGCCCGACTTGACCTCCAGCGTCGTCACCCCCTCGTCGATCAGCGCGTCGACGCGCGGCAGCGCCTCCGCCAGAAGGCGCTCCTCCCCCGCCGCCCGCGTCGCCGCGACGGTCGAGACGATGCCGCCGCCCGCGCGCGCGATCTCCTCGTAGGTGGCGCCCTCGAGCCGCATCTCGAACTCGCGGGCCCGGTTGCCGCCGTGGACGATGTGGGTGTGGCAGTCGATCAGACCCGGCGTGACGAGGCGGCCTTCGAGGCCCATCCGCTCGAGGCCCGCGAAGCGCGCGGGCAGCTCCGCCTCCGGCCCGGCCCAGGCGATCCGGTCGCCCTCCACGACCACGGCGCCGCGCGGGATCAGCCCGTGGGGCAGGTCGGCCTCCGTTCCGGCGAGTGTGGCGTCGACGAGGAGCATGGCGGACCTTGTCATGTCTGTGCGTGAACGGTATATGTCTGCACATAATGGCGCGTCAAGCGGAGAAGGCGATGACGACACTCTGGGCCGCGCGCGCCCTGACGCAGGAGGGCTGGACCGACGGGGTCCGTGTCTCCGTCGACGCCGGGGGCCGCATCGCGACGGTGGGGCAGGGCGCGCCCGAACCGGCGGATACCCGCGTCGGCATCCTGCTGCCCGCGCCCGTGAACGCCCACAGCCACACCTTTCAGCGCGCCATGGCCGGCCTGACCGAGCGGAGGGGCCCCGACCCGCGCGACACGTTCTGGACCTGGCGCGCGCTCATGTTCCGCTTCCTCGACCGGCTGACGCCCGACCATGTCGAGGCCATCGCCGCCTTCGTGCAGATGGAGATGCTGGAGGCGGGCTACGCCACCAACGTCGAGTTCCACTATCTCCACCACCAGCCGGGCGGGGCACCCTACGACGACGTCGCCGAAATGGCCGCCCGCATCGCCGCCGCGACGGCGCGGACGGGCATCGGCCTCACGCTCCTGCCGGTCCACTACCGCTACGGCGGCTGCGACCGTCGCCCGCTCGGCCCCGGGCAGGTGCGCTTCGG
>NZ_JBQLZP010000092.1:0-1087 GCF_052168335.1 Roseicyclus sp.
AAGGCGAAACGTGAAATCCGAGCGAACAGGTTAATCGTGATTATCGTTAACTTTGATAATGATTGAACGTTAGACAGATTCAATTGTGTTTGCAAGCGGGCAGAAATGTGTCGCAAATCTGGAAAGTATTCCGCCGGAATTGGCTTATTGTGGAAACATCGTCGATCAATTCACGTCAGGTGGGGCGCCTTGGCCTGATTTCCGCCATGTTTCCGCCGCAGTTTCGCCTTGGCCGGGATCGCCGCCCGGGAAAGTCCGCGATCGTCAGCCCGAGAAATAGCGGATGTATCGAATCACGACCGGACCGACCGTGAGCATCACGAGGGCGGGCAGCATCAGCGAGGCCAGGACCGCCGACATCTTGACCGGCAGCTTGTTCGCCATTTCCTGCGCGCGCGTCTCGCGCATTTCGCGCATCTCCCTGGAATAGGTCTCCAGCGCGTCCGACATGCTGGTGCCGAACTGCATCGCCTGGTGGACGACGTTGGCGAAGGATCGGACGGTCTCGATCCCGGTCCGCTCGGCCATGTCGTGAAGGGCTGCGTCCCGCGCTCGGCCGGCCTGCACCTGCCGCTGCACGCTCAGGAACTCGAAGGCGATGTCGGGCGAGACGGCGGCGAGCTCGTTGCCCACCCGCGTCATCGCCGCGTCGAAGCCGAGCCCCGCCTCGACCGAGATCTGCAGCAGGTCGAGCGCGTTCGGAAAGCCGAGCGCGATGCGCTCCCGGCGCTCGTTCACGCGATCCTTCAGCCAGAGCATCGGGAAGTAGTAGCCCTGCGCCGTGAGCGCCGCGAGAATGATCATGATCTGCCCGGTCCCGAGCTGCCCGAGATGCGCGTCGAGGCCGAGAGGCAGGTCGATGTCGGGATTTCCCGCGAGGACGAGGAGGACCAGGAACACCGCCGGCAGGAGGAGGCCGAGCAGGATGCGCACGAGCGTGAAGTTGCGCAGCGCCTGGTCGCTCGAGTAGCCCGCCTGCCCGAGCCTGCGGCGCAGGTCGGACCGCTTCGCGCGGTCGGCCGGCACGAAGCCTCACCACCCTCCGCCGCGCCGGCATCCGCGTCGAATTCGTCACCCCCACAGAACA
>NZ_JBQLZP010000093.1:0-7755 GCF_052168335.1 Roseicyclus sp.
ACCAGAAGGACGAGGGCCATGCCCACCGTGACCTGGAAGAGCGAGAGGCGCAGGAGGCGCGACAGCGGCAGATCATCCGTCGCCACGTCCGCGAAGGGCATGTAGCGCGGGCCGACCTGGAGAATCTTGCGGAGCGCGAAGTCGCGAGTGCTGAACATGGATCGGGGGGACCCGCCCCTCCCGGAACTGTTGGCGGTGAGGTTGGCCGGGGGCGATCTCGGATCGTCCCCGCCCTATGTCAGGCGGTCGTTTTTCATCGGTCTGGCTCTATTGCAGGAGCGCGGCCGACGTCAGGTCATCCACGACGAGCGTGGCGGTCCGTCCGTCGGGAAGCAGCACCCGCAAGGTCTCGTTGCCGTTCGCGTCCGCCTCGATATAGGCGGGCAGGTTCCCGGCGGTGGCCGACGCGGGCAGAACCGGCGCCTCCTGCCGGAGCGCGGCGCTGTCGCCCGAGCCGAGCGGCTGGCCCTGCAGGAAGTCGCTCACCCACGAGGTGTTCGACAGGACGGCGACGTGGACGGCGAAAGAGCCCACGGCGACGGCGCTGAGGAACAGCGGGATGCCCACGGTCGGCTTGACCACGAGCCACATCTTCGCGTTGTTCATGGTGCGCCCCCTTACCCGAGCCAGGGCGTGGACACGGCCACGAGCACGTGCGCGAGCAGCGCGATCGCGCCGAAGACACGGGTTCCGTCGATGAGGTAGCTGTGCACCTCTTCTGCTTCTTTAAGGGTCAGGCCGGTCGGCCAGACCTTATCGGGATCACTGGACATCGTCCTTCCCTCCTCCGGTTGCGTTACTCCAGATCCTGTGTTCGGCCGGAATGGCCGGACGGCGGATCGCGGACGGACCCGTGGCCCTTGCCGGCCGAAGGTACGCCCGCGGACAAGGTGTCACGCCAACTAGACATTTGCAACTGTAAATCCGAACGGACACTGGATTTGCGCGCACTCAGCCGAACGCGATCAAGTGTCCAGTCGTATTGACAGATTGGCGTTCTCCGGGGTCCGGCCCCGCCATCGGCAGCGGCGGCTCAGAGCCGATGTGCGGCGCAGCGCGCGAAAATCGATTCGAACGTCGCCCGGTCGCAGAGGAGCGTCGCCTCGGTCGTGACCGCCGAGCTTGCCGCCGCCACGCCCCATTGCAGGACCTCGGCCAGCGGCGCCCCCCGCGAGAGCGCCAGCGTCGCGCCCGCGACGAAGCTGTCGCCCGCCCCGGTGACGGAGACGACGGGCACCTGCGCGGCGGGGGCGAACCAGCGCTCGCCCGCCGCCGCGAGGACCGAGCCCTCGGCCCCGCGCGCGAGGATGGCGATGCGCGCCGCGCCCCGCGCGACCAGCTCCGAGGCCGCAGCCGCGCTGTCGTCCACGTCGCGCAGGCGCCGGCCCACCAGTTCCTCCGCCTCGGCGCTGTCCATCCGCAGCATGGCGAGCCCGAGGCCCGCCCCCGCCACCGCCGAAAGCGCCGGGCCGGACGTGTCGCAGACCACGGCGGCGCCCGCGTCCCTCAGGTCGCGCGCGAGGTCGACCATCGCCCCCGGCGCGAGGCCCGGCGGCATGGAACCCGAGAGGACGACGATGTCCCCTGCCGCGACGAGGGGCAGCAGCGCCTCCTCCGCCGCCCGCAGGTCCGCCACCTCCCAGCTCGGGCCGGGGAAGATGAAGCGGTATTGCGCGCCCGTTCCCTCTTCGATGACGGAGAGGTTCTGCCGCGTCTCGCCGGGCGCGGGCAGGCGCGCGACATGGGTTCCCGGCGTCTCGAGCCGCCGCGCGAGATCGTCGCCCGTGGCCCCGCCCGCCGCAACCGCCGCCGTGGCCTCGCCGCCGAGAATGGCGATGGCGCGCGCCACGTTGATCCCGCCGCCGCCCGGATCGCGCCTCGGCGGCAGGCAGCGCAGCTTGCGGCCCGGGACCAGTTCGGGGGTCCGGGTCTCGAGGTCGAGCGCGGGGTTGAGGGTGACTGTCAGGATCGCCATGGCCCAAGGTATAGGCCCCCGGAGCCCGGCTGGAAACCGGCGCGTTGGACGTCTTCCGAGGCACGGCGTTGATCTCGGGCGGAATATCCCTAGGCTCGGGAGGATGCAGAACCCCCTTCCCCACCCCGCGCCGGACGGAATGGCCCGCGTCGTCGCCGGAACCGCCGACGATCCCTTCGCGCTGCTCGGCCCGCACGACATCGGCGGCGTCCGGCACGTGACCGTGTTCCAGCCCGGCGCGGTCCGCCTCGCCGCCCGTGTCGGACCCGAGCGCCATGCGCTGTCGCCCGTGGCGGGGGCGGAGGGCGTCTTCTCCGGCCCCGTGCCCGGACACCAGCCCTACCTGCTCGAGGCGGAGGGCGCCGACGGCGCGGCATGGAGCTTCGAGGACCCCTACCGCTTCGGCCCCGTCCTGGGCGAGATCGACGAATACCTCATCGGCGAGGGCACGCATCACCGGCTCTGGGACGCGCTCGGCGCGCATGTGATGCGCCACGAGGGTGCGGATGGCACGCATTTCGCCGTCTGGGCGCCGAACGCGCGGCGCGTCTCGGTCGTCGGCGACTTCAACTTGTGGGACGGGCGGAGGCACGTCATGCGCCGGCGCGGCGCGACGGGCGTGTGGGAGATCTTCCTGCCCGGCTTCGGCGAGGGCACGGTCTACAAGTACGAGATCCTCGGCCCCGACGGCGCGCGCCTGCCGCTCAAGGCCGACCCCGTGGGCTTCGGCTCGCAGCACGCGCCCGAGAACGCCTCGGTCGTGCGCGACATCCGGGGCTATGGCTGGCCAGACGCCGACTGGATGGACACGCGGGCGGGCCGCAACGCGCGCACGGCGCCCATTTCGATCTACGAGGTCCACCTCGCCTCCTGGCGGCGGAAGGAGGGCGGTCGCCCGATCTCCTATGTCGAGGCGGCGCGCGAGCTGGTGGATTACGTCCACGACATGGGCTTCACGCATATCGAGCTCCTGCCCGTGTCGGAGCACCCGTTCGACGGGTCCTGGGGCTACCAGCCCGTCGGCCTCTTCGCGCCCACGGTCCGCCACGGCCCCCCGCACGAGTTCCGCGACCTCGTCGCGGCGGCGCACGGCAAGGGCATCGGCGTCATCCTCGACTGGGTGCCGGGGCATTTCCCGACCGACGCCCACGGCCTCGGCCGCTTCGACGGCACGCCGCTCTACGAGCACGCCGACCCGCGCGAGGGGTTCCACCAGGACTGGAACACGCTGATCTACAACTACGGCCGGACGGAGGTGCGCAACTTCCTGATCGCCAACGCGATCTACTGGCTCGAGGAATACCACGTCGACGGACTGCGCGTGGATGCGGTGGCCTCGATGCTCTACCGCGACTACAGCCGGGCCGAGGGCGAGTGGATCCCCAACCGCGACGGGGGCCGCGAGAACTACGAAGCGATCTCGATGCTCCAGGAGATGAACCGCGCGACCTACGGCGCGTGCCCCGGCATCATGACCGTGGCCGAGGAGAGCACCTCCTACCCCAGGGTCTCGGCGCCCACGGACCAGGGCGGCCTCGGCTTCGGCTACAAGTGGAACATGGGCTGGATGAACGACACGCTCGACTACATCGCGCGCGATCCGGTCCACCGCCGCCACCATCACCACCAGATGACTTTCGGGATGACCTACGCCTTCTCGGAGAACTTCATCCTGCCGATCAGCCATGACGAGGTCGTGCACGGCAAGGGGTCGATGCTGGGCAAGATGCCGGGGAGCCGGGAGGAGAAGCTGGCGAACCTGCGCGCCTACTACGGTTTCATGTGGGGGCATCCGGGCAAGAAGCTCCTCTTCATGGGGCAGGAATTCGGGCAGGAGCGCGAGTGGAACCACGCGGGCGAGATCGACTGGGCCGCGCTCGGGCATCCGGGGCACGAGGGCCTGAGGCGGCTGGTGCGCGACCTCAACACGCTCTACCGGGGGACGCCCGCGCTGCACGTGAAGGACGCCGAGCCCGAGGGCTTCCAGTGGATCGACGCCGACGACGCGGCGCAGTCGGTCTATGCCTGGATCCGGCGCGGCGGGCCGGGCGATCCGAACGCCGTCGTCGTCTGCAACTTCACCCCGGTTGAGCGGCCGGCCCACCGCCTCGGCCTGCCGCTGCCCGGCCGATGGCGCGAGGCGCTGAACACCGACGCCGGGATCTACGGCGGGGCCGGGCGCGGCAACATGGGCGGCATCGACGCCAGCCCTGCGCCCCACAACGGCCAGGCCGCCAGCGCCGAGGTCTACCTGCCGCCCCTCTCGGCCCTGTTCCTCGTCCACGAGGGCTGATCCCCGACCGACACCGAAGAAAGGAGGCGCCATGCCCCTCCCCGACCGCATTGCATTCGACGAAGCCGCAGCCCGGACCGAGGCGGAGGCCGCGCGCATGGCGCTCGCCACCGCCGAGACCGCCTTCGAGGCCGAGCGGCGGATCGCCCGGCGCCTCGGGGGCCGCATCGAGGGCGATCTCGCGGTCTTCGGCTTCTGGACGCCCGAGCTTCTGGACGCGCGCGTGCCCTCGGGCGACATCTTCCTTGAGATCCTGTCGCCGAAGGAGCCGCTCGACCTCACCCGCGCCCACCAGGTCGTCGAGTTCGAGCGCGCCTGGGTGCCCGTGATCCGGGAGGAGGCGCATTGCTTCACCGCCGTGCGGGGCATGCGCGCGGGATCGCGCGAGGCGGTCGGCGACTTCTACGCGCTGGCCTGGCGCGACGCGGAGGAGACCTGGCACCGCATTCTCGATCCGCTGGCCATGTCGCTGCCCTTCGGCGCGATGGCCCCGGCCGAGCTCTACGATGTCGCGGCCATGCAGGAGGCGCGGGGCGACCGGGCCTATTTCGAGGCGCTGAAAGGCGACGCCCCGCACAAGTTCGGCCCGCCCGTGAACATCCTCCAGATCCATGTGCCGACCGCCACAGCCGGCGGCACCCTCGCCAGCCTCACGCGGCACTACCAGCGCCTCGCCGCCCGGGTCGCGCGCGGCCTGCCGCTCGAGCCCGCGGACCGGCTCTTTCTCGGCTACGACGCGGTGCAGCTTCTGCCCGTCGAGCCCACCACCGTCTACGAGACCGGCCCCGACTTCTGGCGCGAGGAGGAGGCGGAGGGCGGGCTGAGCGTCTCGCTCCTCCGGCCCGACACGACGAACTGGGGCTATGATGTGGTGATCTCCGGCATGGCGACGGTGAACCCCGCGCTGCTGGAGACCGGGCGGCCGGACGAGCTGATCGACCTCGCGGCGACCCTCCACACCTTTCCGTCGAAGCCCAAGCGCCTGATCCTCGACGTGGTCTTCGGGCACGCCGACAACCAGGGGCTGCGCGCGCTCAACGGGCATTTCTTCGCCGGGCCCAACATGTACGGCCAGAACCTCGACTACCAGAACCCTGCCGTGCGCGCGATCCTGCTGGAGATGCAGCGCCGCAAGGTCGATTTCGGCGCGGACGGGGTGCGCGTGGACGGGGCGCAGGACTTCAAGTGGTGGGACGCGGGCGCGCAGGAGCTGCGCCACGACGACGAATACCTCCAGTCCATGGCCGACATCGTGCAGGAGGTCGCGGGCACGCGCTATCGCCCCTGGTTCATCTTCGAGGACGGCCGGCCCTGGCCCGAGGAGGACTGGGAACTGTCGTCGTCCTACCGCGCGGTGATCGAGGCGCAGCGCGACGACGACGTGTTCCAGTGGGGGCCGCTGACCTTCGCGCACAACACGCCGTTTCTCTACACCTTCTGGCTGTCGAAATACTGGCGCATCCGCGAGATGCTGGAGGTCGGCGCCAACTGGATCTCGGGCACGTCGAACCACGACACGCTCCGCCGCGGCACGCAGGTGAACCCCAAGCTCAACGTGAACACGCGGCTCGGGCGCACGAAGATGGAGATCCTCGACAAGGCCTACGACAACCCCGCCGTCCACGTCCTGACCTACGTGGCGTTGCCCGGCGTTCCGATGGACTTCCTCAACGCCATGGCCCGCGCCTCCTGGGGGTTCATCCGCAACCAGGACGACAGATACGGCGTCAAGGTCGTGGCGGAGGAGGCGATCAGCCTCAAGTGGCAGGTGGACGAATATTCCTACTCGGTCCCCGCGAGCTTCCGTCGCCTCAAGGCGCTGGGTTACGAGACGCGCGAGGACCTCGCGCGCTTCATGGAGTTCCTGCCCGCCCTCGTCGAGGTCACGGACTACGACCTCGAGGAGATCGCCCGCCTCCTCGCGCTGGCCGAGCCGCCGCTCGCCGGCCCCGAGTTCACGGTGGCGAGCCTGAAGGAGATCGCGCGCGCCTGGATGGACGACATGCACGACTACTGCAACGTGTCGAACTCCTTCACCTCGCTCGACGACGAGCAACTCGCCTTCGGGCTTGCGGTGCGGAACTTCCGCCGGGCGCGACCCTGGCTCCGCGACAACTACGGGCCGCGCGACCATTTCGACTACGTGACACCCATCGCGGGGCGCACCGTCTTCGCGTCGCTCCGCCACGGGCCCAACGGCGAGCAGGTCTTCGCCGTCGCGCACATGGAGGGCAAGCCCACCCATGACATCGAGCCCCTGTCGCTGCCGGTGCCGGGCATCGAGGGGACGGGCTGGCGCCTGGCGCTCAGGACCCCGTCGATCGGCCACGACTACGGGGGCGGACCCATCGTGCTCAAGGACTCGATGGCGCTGGTCTACACGCGGAAGGGCTAGCCCCGCCCCGCCATGATGCGGGCGGCGCGGACCATCCCCGGCTCCGCCGCCAGCCTATCCGGCCCCACCGGCAGGCGCTGACGCCAGTTCGGGTACTCGTCCACCGTGCCGGGCAGGTTCGGCTGCGGCACGATGCCGAGCGCGCATTCCACCTGCACCATGGCGAGGGCCGAGGCCGTGGCGGCGAGCGCGTGGTGCATCGCGTCGGCGGAGGCGGGGTCCGTCCCCTCCGGCGCGACCCTGGCCGTCATCGCGTCGAAGGCCGCGACCTCGGCCTTGCGCCGCCCATGCTCCTCCGCCGCGAAGGCGGGCGTGATGTGGCCAAGCTGCGCGCGGGCGTCGATCTCGTGGCCCTGCCGCCAGCCGTCCCAGGTGGGCAGGTCGTGGGTCGAGAAGCTGGCGATGGCCGTGCGCTCGAAACGGCGGGGCTCGAGGAAGGCGGGCATCTTGCCGGGCTTCCGCTCGAAGAGCTGGAGCCGGCAGCCGAGGATGCCGGACGCGGCCAGCGCGGGCCGCAGGCCGCGCGGCACGTTGCCGAGGTCCTCGCCCACGACGACAGCGCCCGCCCGCGCGGCCTCGAGCCGCACGACCGCCAGCATCGCCGCGCGCGGCATCCGCACATAGGCGCCGGGCCCGCCCGCCTCGGGCACCCAGAAGGCGCGGTCGAAGCCCAGGATGTGGTCGATCCGGATCGCGCCCGAGAGCGCCATCTGGGTGCGCAGCGTCTCGGCCAGCGGGCGGAACCCCGAGGCCACCAGCGCGCGCGGGTTGAAGGGCGCGAGGCCCCAGGACTGCCCGTCGGCCGAGAAGGCATCGGGCGGCGCGCCGAGCGAGGCGCCGTAGGCGAAGCTCTCCCGGTCCTCCCAGGTCTCGGCCCCCGCGGGATGCGTGCCCACGGCGAGGTCGAGGTAGAGGCCCATGGACATGCCCGCCGCCCTGGCGCGTGCGTTGGCATGGGCCAGGCCGTCATGCGCGCGCCACTGGAGCCAGGCGTGAAAGGCGATCTCCTCGGCCAGCCCGGCCGCGGCCCGCCGGACCTCCGCGCCATCGGGATCGCGGAGCGCCTCGGGCCAGGCCGTCCAGTAGGCGCCG
>NZ_JBQLZP010000094.1:0-3682 GCF_052168335.1 Roseicyclus sp.
CCTTCATCGACCGGCACATCGAGGCCATGCTGCCGCGCCTGCGGGCCGCGCCGGACATGTCCGCGCTTTCGGTCATGGACCGCGCGGGCCTCGCGCGCGACCGGATCTCGGCCAACACCAAGCTCATCATCTCGGGCGGCCAGAACGAGCCGCGCGACGCCATCGCGGGCGCGGCCTGGGCGGTGCTGGGCCACCCGGAGAGCCACGCCGCCGCGCTGGCGGGGCGCCTCGGGTGGGACGCGGTCTTCGCCGAATACGCGCGCTGGATCAGCCCCATCGGCATGTCGCCGCGCGAGGTGGCGCGCGCGGACAGCGTGGGGGGCATCGACTTCGCGCCGGGAACCCGCGTGTTTCTCATGTTCGGCTCGGCCAACCGGGACGAGGACTGGTTCGAGAGCCCCGAGACCTTCGACCCCTGGCGCGACACGGGGCCGGCGATCCCCTTCGGCGCGGGCCCGCATTTCTGCGCGGGCGCCGCGGCCTCGCGCGCGCTCATCGCGGAGGTGGCGCTGCCCATGCTCTTCGAGCGGCTGCCGCGCCTCCGGCTCGCGGGCGCGGCGCCCTTCGGCGGCTGGGCCTTCCGGGGCCCCTTGCGCGTCCCCGTCGCATGGGAGGTCCGGGGCGTTGCCTGAAGCCCCGGCGCGCCCCATATCCGCACCATGCTGAAGTTCACCCCGATCCTTCTCGCGATCCTCTACGCGCTCGCGATGTACCAGTTCTCGAGCTGGCGGACGAAGCGCGAGCTCGACGCGCGCTCGACCGAACTGGCCGATCCGCGGCTGAAGAAGCTGACCGACCGCATGGCCGAGGCGCTCGGGGTCGAGCGCATCCGCGTCCATCTCTACGAGGTGGACGTGGTCAACGGCCTCGCCGCGCCGGACGGACGGATCTTCCTGACGCGGGGCTTCTTCGAGAAGTACCGCCGGGGCGAGGTCAGCGCCGAGGAGCTCGCCTCGGTCATCGCGCACGAGCTCGGCCACGTGGCGCTCGGGCATTCGCGGCGGCGGATGATCGACTTCTCCGGGCAGAACGCGATCCGGGTGGCGCTCGCCACCGTGCTCGGGCGGCTGGTGCCGGGGCTCGGGATCTGGGTCGCCAACATGCTGACGACGCTGCTCGCCGCGCGGCTCTCGCGGCAGGACGAGTACGAGGCCGACGCCTATGCCTCGGCGCTGCTGGTGAAGTCGGGGATCGGGACCGCGCCGCAGAAGAGCCTCTTCGCCAAGCTCGAGACGCTGACCGGGATGCGGGGCGCGGGGATGCCCGCCTGGTTGATGAGCCACCCCAAGACGCAGGAGCGCATCGCCGCGATCGAGGCGCTCGAGGCGCGCTGGACGCGGGAGCTTCCCCGCGAGTGAGGGCGCGCCCGGCGGCGGGCGTGAAAGTGCGTATTTCAGGAAAGATGAAGCCTCAGGCGAGGCGCTTGGCCAGCCGGGGGAGCCGCGCCCGCTTGAGGAGCGCGCGGAGGTCGAGGGGCGCGCCCGAGAGGCGCTCGGCTTCGGCGTGGACGGCGCGGACGACGGAGGCGACGGCCTCCGGCGCGGTCTCGGCGAGGCCGAGGAGGAAGGCGTCGGGATGCACGGCGGCGAGGTCGTGGGCCAGCATCTCGGCGCGGGGGAAATCGCGCAGGTTCAGCGTGACGATGCCGGCGGCGCGGGCCGCGCGCGCGGTGGCGAGGACGTGGATGTCCGAGGGATCGGGCAGCCAGAGCGCGGCCTCGGCCTCGGGGGGATGCGCGGTTTCGGCTTGCGGGAAGCGGGCGCGGAGCCGTGCGATCTCGCCGCGGGCCAGCGCGTCGTCCGCCGCGCCGCCCTCGCGCGCCGCGGTGCGCGCCCATTCCTCGAGGAGGCGCGCCGACCAGGCGGGGGCGTAGAGCCCCTCGGCCGCGCAGCCCAGGAGGATCTCGCGCAGGACGGTCGGGTAGAGGACGCAGGCGTCGAGGACGTAGACTTCGGAGGCGGTGGCGCGCGCCGTCACGGCATCAGCCGGAAGGCCAGCGCCTTGAGATAGCCGGTCTCGGTCAGCGCCGGGTGCTGCGGGTGGTCGGGTCCGGCGAAGCCGGTGTGGAGGAGGCGCGGGTCGCGTCCCGCGCGCCCGAGGCCGCGGAGGCAGGCCGCGCGGAACTTGCCGAGATCGGCCGCGTGCGAGCAGGAGCAGAGGATGACGATGCCGCCCGGCGCGACGAGGTCGGCGGCGAGCCGCGCCGTCCGCTCGTAGGCGCGCAGCCCCTGCTCGAGCGCCTGGCGCGAGGGCGCGAAGGCGGGCGGGTCGCAGACGACGAGATCGAAGCGCGCCCCCTCGGAGGCCAGCGCGGCCATGGCGTCGAAGGCGTCGGCGCGGCGCGTCTCGAAGCGGTCGGCGACACCGGTGGCCGCGGCCCCCTCCGCCGCGAGCGCCAGCGCGCCTTCCGAGGCGTCGACGGCGAGGGCCGAGGCGGCGCCCTGCGCGAGGCAGGCGAGCGCGAAACCGCCGACATGGGAGAAGACGTCGAGGACGCGCGCGCCCCGCGCGAGCGAGGCCGCGAAGGCGTGGTTCGGGCGCTGGTCGAAGAAGAGGCCGGTCTTCTGCCCGCCCATCACGTCGGCCTTGTAGACGGCGCCGTTCATCGGCACGTCGAGCGGCCCCTCGGGCGCCGAGCCGAGGAGAAGCGCCATCTCCTCCGGCAGGCCCTCGGCGGCGCGGGCGCGGGCGGTGCCGTTCTTGACGATGCGGGTGGCGCCGGTCAACTCGGCGGTCAGCGCGGCGATGGTTTGAAGCCGCTCCTCCAGCCAGATCGCGTTCGGCTGGAGCACGAGCGTGTCCCCGAAGCGGTCGGCGACGAGGCCGGGCAGCCCGTCGCCCTCGGCATGGACGAGGCGGTAGAAGGGCTCGGCGAAGGCGCGTTCGCGGAGCGCGAGCGCGGCGGCGAGGCGGGCGCGGAGCCAGCCCTCGTCGATCCGCGCGGCAGGGTCGCGGTCGAGGATGCGGAGGCCGATCTTCGCCTCGACCGTCGCCACGCCGAGGCCGAGCGGCCGGCGCTCGGCATCCTCGAGAAGCGCCAGCGCGCCGGCCGGGATCGCGCGGGCGCGGCGGTCGAGCACCAGGTCGTCGGTCCAGGCCCAGGGCATGCCGTGGCGGATGCGGCGGGCATCGGCCTTGGGCTTCAGTCTCAGGACGGGAAAGGGGGGCGCCGACATGCGCCCCCCTTTACTGCCGTCGCGCGGCGCGCGAAAGGGTCAGTTCGTGAGCGCGGCCCCGCCGCCCAGGAATTCCGACTGCGCCCAGGCCGCCACGCGCTGGGTGATGCGGACGCGCTGGGTCTCGCCACGGGCCTCGGCCTCGATCGCCGCCTGGCCGCCATAGGCGCGGAAGGTGAGGTCCACGGGACGCGGCCCGGAGAGGATTGCGCCCGTCTCGGCATGGCGCACGGTCACGACGAACTCGATCTCGTGCTGGCCGCCGACGGTGTAGCGCACGCGCTCGGTCTGGGCGTGGAAGCGGGTGACGTCGATCTGCACCTCGACCGGGATCGCGCCAGCCATCTGCGCAAGTTGCCCCTCGAGCGCGCCGCGCAGAATGCCCTCGATCTGGACGTAGCGGTCGCCCGGCGGGTCGCCGCGCCAGACGATGTCGGCGCGCGGCTTGAGCAGGTGGGCATCTTCCGAAACGGTGAGGCTGCGCGGCACGTTGACGACGAGGGAGA
>NZ_JBQLZP010000095.1:0-1528 GCF_052168335.1 Roseicyclus sp.
GGGTGAACCCCGCGCTTGGCGAAACCGAGTCGTGGTTCTGGGCCCTCGTCATCGCGGGCGGCTTCACCACCGTCTTCGCGAGCCTCATGGCCGTGCGGCAGACCGACATCAAGCAGGTGCTGGCCTATACGACGCTCATGGCGCTGGGCGCGCTGACGCTCTTCATCGGGGCGGGCACGTCGGACGCGATCAAGGCCGCGATGCTCTTCCTCGTCGTCCACTCGCTCTACAAGGCGGCGCTGTTCCTCATGATCGGCATCGTCGATCACGAGACCGGCACGCGCGAGGTGGACGACCTGCGCGGCCTCGCGCGCAAGATGCCCGTGACCTTCATCGCGGGCGCGCTCGCGGCGATCTCGATGGCGGGCATCCCGCCCTTCGTGGGCTTCATCGGCAAGGAGTTCCTCTACAAGGCGGGGCTCGGCCTCGACACGGCGCAGCTCTGGGTCACGGGGACGATCTTCGCGGCCTCGGTCCTGATGTTCGTCGCCGCCGGCATCTCGGTCGCGCGGCCCTTCCTCGGCCGGACGCCCGAGCGCTTCGCCAGGACGCACGAGGGACCGGCCGCCATGTGGATCGGTCCGCTGCTGCTCGGCGGGCTGTCGCTGTGGTTCGGGGTGTTCTCGGGCCTCGCCGAGACCTGGTTCGTCGCGCCCGCGACACTCGCCGTCTACGGCGCGCCGGTCGAGGTGGACCTCTACCTCTTCCGCGAGGTGAACGCGGCCTTCATCCTCTCGCTCGTGACCTTCGCGGCGGGCTTCGTGCTCTATCTCGGCCATCGCCGCCTGCGCGCGGTCGTGGCCCGCGGCATCGAGATCAGCCCGCTGCGCTTCGATCCCGGCTGGGACCGAACGCTCGACGGGCTGAAGGCGCTGGCGGAGTGGCAGACGCGCATCCTCCAGTCGGGCGTCCTGCAGCGCTACATGGTGACGATCTTCCTGACGCTCGCCATCGGCGTGGGCGGCACGATCTGGGCCAAGGACGCGCTCGGGCCCATCGCCCTCGACCTCGCGGCCGAGTTCGACGGCCTCCTGTTCAAGCACTGGGCCGTGCTCGTGTTCATCACCGCGGGCGCGCTCCTGACCGCCTACACCTCGAGCCGGATGACCGCGGTTGCGGCGCTCGGGGTCGTGGGCATCGGGGTGGCACTGATCTTCATCATGTTCTCCGCGCCCGACGTGGCGATCACGCAGCTGCTGGTCGAGACGCTGACCGTCGTTCTCGTCGCGGTCGCCATGCTGAAGCTGCCGCACCTGAACCTCCGCAAGGAGGAGAAGCGGCCGGGCCACGCGGCTCTGTCGGTGGCGGTCGGTGCGCTCGTCACCGTGGTGATCGTGGGCGTCGTCCAGGGCGACATCGACCGGCGGATCACCGACTACTTCGAGGTCGCCTCCTGGCCCGAGGCCTACGGGCGCAACATCGTCAACGTGATCCTCGTGGACTTCCGCGCGCTCGACACGTTCGGCGAGATCGCCGTGGTCGTGATCGCGGCGCTGGCGGCCTACGCGCTCCTGCGCGGGACCCGCTA
>NZ_JBQLZP010000096.1:0-13809 GCF_052168335.1 Roseicyclus sp.
AACTCGACGACCGCTTCCGCTTCCTCGTGCCGGGGGCGCGCGTGGTGGACCTCGGCTGCGCGCCTGGCGGATGGTGCCAGGTGGCGGTGCCCCGCATCAACGCGCTCGGCGAGAAGCCGGGGAAGGCGCGGGGGCGCATCATCGGCGTCGACCTGCAGGAGGTGGAGCCCATCGCCGGGGCCGAACTGCATGTGCTCGACTTTCTCGAGGACGGCGCCGACGACAGGATCAAGGACTGGCTGGGCGGGCGCGCGGATGTCGTGATGAGCGACATGGCGGCGTCCTCCTCGGGCCACAAGCAGACCGACCACCTGCGCATCGTGACGCTCTGCGAAGCGGCGGCGGCGCTCGCCTTCGACGTGCTCGAGCCCGGCGGCACCTTCGTGGCCAAGGTCCTGTCCGGCGGGGCCGAGGGCGGGCTCCAGACCGTCCTGAAGCAGCGCTTCGACAAGGTGGCGAACGTGAAGCCGCCCGCCTCCCGCGCCGACAGTTCCGAGAAGTTCGTCGTGGCGACCGGCTTCCGGGGCTGAGCCGCGACCACCCCTTCATATTTCCCGAAATACGCGGCGCCGAAGGCGGCAGCGCCGGCGGGGGCTCGATGCCCCCGCCGGCGCTTCCACCGGGCGACGGCGCAGCCGGCGCAACCCCCAGATTTCGGCCTTTCCCTCGGCCGCGCCCCATGAGATAGGGAGTGGCCTACGCAGGACCCTGGGGAGATTCCGATGGAGATTCGCGAGGCGCTCACCTTCGACGACGTGCTTCTTGTGCCGGATGCGAGTGCCGTCCTGCCTTCGGAGGTCGATACGCGCACCCGCGTGACGAAGGCCATCACCCTCAACATCCCGCTCCTGAGTTCCGCCATGGACACCGTGACCGAGGCCAGGATGGCCATCGCCATGGCGCAGGCGGGCGGCATGGGGGTGATCCACCGCAACCTCGACATCGACGCCCAGGCCCGCGAGGTGCGCCGGGTGAAGCGCTTCGAGAGCGGGATCGTCTACAACCCGGTCACGCTGACCCCCGACCAGACCCTCGCCGATGCCAAGGCGCTGACCGAGCGCTACGGCTTCACCGGCTTTCCGGTGGTGGACGAGAAGCGGCGCGTGCTCGGGATCGTCACCAACCGCGACATGCGCTTCGCCGAGGCCGACGACACCCCCGTCCGCGTGATGATGACCTCCGACAACCTCGCCGTCCTGCGCGAGCCCGCCGACCGGGGCCAGGCGATCAGCCTGATGAAGGCGCGGCGGATCGAGAAGCTCCTCGTGACGGATGCCGAGGGCAAGCTGACCGGCCTTCTGACGCTGAAGGACACCGAGCGCGCGGTGGTCAACCCGGCCGCCTGCAAGGACGAACTCGGCCGCCTGCGCGTCGCCGCCGCAACCACGGTGGGCGACGCGGGCTACGAACGGTCCGCCGCGCTCATCGACGCGGGTTGCGACCTCATCGTGATCGACACGGCGCATGGGCATTCCGCCTCCGTCGCCGAGGCCGTGCGGCGGGTGAAGGGGCTCTCGAACTCGGTCCAGGTCGTCGCCGGCAACGTCGCCACGGCCGGGGCCACGCGGGCGCTGATCGACGCGGGCGCGGACGCGGTGAAGGTCGGGATCGGGCCGGGCTCCATCTGCACCACGCGGATCGTCGCGGGCGTGGGCGTGCCGCAACTGACCGCCATCATGGACTGCGCGCGCGCCGCCGAGGACAGCGGCACGCCGATCATCGCGGATGGCGGGATCAAGTTCTCGGGCGACTTCGCCAAGGCCATCGCCGCGGGCGCGCATTGCGCCATGGTGGGCTCGATGATCGCGGGCACCGACGAGAGCCCGGGCGAAGTCATCCTCTACCAGGGGCGCAGCTTCAAGTCCTACCGCGGCATGGGCTCGCTCGGCGCCATGGCGCGGGGCTCGGCCGACCGCTACTTCCAGAAGGACGCGGCATCCGACAAGCTGGTGCCCGAGGGGATCGAGGGACAGGTGCCCTACAAGGGCCCGGCCGGCACCGTGATCCACCAGATGATCGGCGGGCTCCGGGCGGCCATGGGCTACACCGGCTGCGCCACCATCGAGGAGATGCGCGGGCGCTGCCGCTTTGTCCGGATCACCGGCGCGGGCCTGAAGGAGAGCCATGTCCACGATGTGCAGATCACCCGCGAAAGCCCGAATTATCAATCCACCTGAACGTGTTGCGGGGCGTTCTTGAGGTGATGTCGTGACCCCGGGCGCGCGTCTCTCGGCGGCCATCGCGGTGCTCGACGACTGGCTCGGCGGGCGCGCCGTGGAGCAGGCGCTGACCGGCTGGGCGCGGGGCGCGCGCTACGCGGGGTCGGGCGACCGTGCGGCCGTCCGCGACATCGTCTACGACGCGCTCCGGCGGCGGGAGAGCGCGGCGGCGCTCGGCGGCGGCGCGGATGGCAGGGCGCTCGTGCTCGGGCTCCTGCGGCTCGAGGGCGCCGATCCCGCGACGCTCTTCACCGGCGAGGGCCATGCGCCGGCCCCGCTCGCGCCGTCCGAAGCCGTGGCGGGCGCGCCGCTCGGCCCGGAGGCCGACATCCCCGCCTGGCTCCGCGGCCCGCTCGGGGCCCGCGCGGCGGACGCGGCGGCCAGGGACGCGCTCTTCGCCACCTATCGCGACCGCGCGCCGCTCTGGCTGCGCGTCGCGCGCCGGAACGGGTCGGCGGAGGACGCCATCGCGCGCCTCGCCGCCGACGGCATCGCCGCACGCCCCACGCCGCTCTGCGACACCGCGCTCGAGGTGACGGAGGGCGGACGCAGGCTGCGGGGCGCGGGCGCCTACCTCGAGGGCCGCGTCGAGCTTCAGGACCTTTCGGCGCAGCGGGCGGTCGCCGTCGTGCCCTGGCCCGGGACGGGGCGCATCCTCGATTTTTGCGCGGGCGGGGGCGGCAAGGCGCTCGCCATCGCGGACCGGACGGGGGCGGAGGTCTTCGCCCATGACGCCCACGCGCGGCGGATGTCGGACCTCCCGGCGCGGGCGGAGCGCGCGGGCGTCGCGGTCGGCCTGCTGCCGCCGGGCGGGGCCGCGGCCCATGCGCCCTACGACGCGGTTCTCTGCGACGTGCCCTGCAGCGGGTCGGGCACCTGGCGGCGCGACCCCGAGGCGAAGTGGCGCCTGACGCCGGAAGGGCTCGACGCGCTCCTGGGCGTGCAGGCCGCCATTCTCGACGCGGCGGCGGGACTGGTCGCGCCCGGCGGCCTCCTCGCCTACATGACCTGCTCGCTCCTCGAGGCCGAAGACGAGGCGCAGGTCACGGCCTTCCTCGCCCGGAACGCCGGGTTCGCGGCCGTGGCGACGATGCTCGACACGCCGCTCACCGCCTCGGACGGGTTCTTCACGGCGGTCCTGCGGCGGGGCGCCTGACACCCGCAGCCGGGGCCTTCCCAAACGCGACGGATATGGCATGTTGCGGACGAACGCCGCGGGTGCGGCGTCTTAACGATTGGGCAAGGTTTGCCGTGCAGTCTCGCCGGCACGGGCTGCAGGAGCGGCGGAGGGCCGGGATGGATGCACGGGGCTGGCAGGGCAGGCGGGCCGCACATGAGTGATCGCGCCGACATGCCCGCGCGCGGGCCCTACATGCCGTCGGGATGGTCCGTGCAGCCTTCGCTCCTCATCGCGCTCGGCTTCGCGGCCGGGCTGGCCGCGCTTCTGGTCCAGACCTGGGCGCTGTCCTTCTCGCTCGCCGCCGCGGGCGGCGGCTGCGTGGCGGCGGCGGTCGTCCTTTCGCTGAGGGCGGTGCTCCGCGGCCGGCGGCGGCGGCAGGCGCTCGAGCGCGTGATCGACCTCGTCCGCCACGATCCCGCGCCGGCTTTCGTCACCGACCCGGCCGGCGCCATCGTCGCGCAGAACGTCGCGGCCTCCCGCCGCTTCGGCGACCGGCGCGGGCAGCCCGTGTCCCGCGCGATCGGCGCGGTGCTGCCGAACGCGGCCGCGGTCGTCTTCCGACACGAGAACGCCATCGGCCGCCGCCCCTCGGTCCACGAGACCGTGGTGACGCCCCGGGGCGCGGTGAGGCTCGTGGCCAACCGTCTCGACGGGGCGGTCTTCTGGCGGCTCGAGGACGTGTCGGACGAGATCCGCACCGGCTCGGGCATCGGCCTGCCGATGATGGTGGTCAGCCACAGCGACGCGGTCCTCTCGATGAACGACGCGATGCGCGAGCTGCTCGGGCGGCAGGTCGTGAAGGTCGCCGATGTCCTGCCGGAGATGCCGCTCGTCGCCGGGCGCCGCACGCGGCTCCTGTCCGGGGAGGGCCCGATCGAGGTCGTCCCGATCATCGTCACCGCCCGCGACGGACGGCGCGAGATCTACGCCGTCCCGGGGCTGGCCGAGCCGCCGGCCGCCTCGGTCGCCGCCCGCGCCTTCGAGGCGCTTCCCGTCGCGCTCCTCCACATCGGCGCGGGGGGCGAGGTGATGGCCTCGAACCGGCAGGCGCAGGCGCTGCTCGGGATCGGGGCGGAGGAGATGGCGCCGCTGTCCTCGCTGGTCGAGGGGCTGGGCCGTCCCGTGCGCGACTGGGTCTCCGACAGCCTGGCCGAGCGCATTCCGCCCCGGTCCGAGGTCGTGCGCGCCCGGCGGCGGAGCGACGAGTGCTTCCTGCAGATCTCGCTCAGCCGCATCACCGACGCCACGGGGCCCTCGCTCCTCGCCGTGCTGCACGACGCGACCGAGCTGAAGACGCTCGAGCAGCAGTTCGCGCAGAGCCAGAAGATGCAGGCCATCGGCGAGCTCGCGGGCGGGATCGCGCATGACTTCAACAACCTCCTCACCGCGATCACGGGGCATTGCGACCTCCTGCTCCTGCGCCACGACCACGGGGACGAGGATTACGGCGACCTCGTGCAGATCAACCAGAACGCCAATCGCGCCGCCGCGCTCGTCGGCCAGCTCCTCGCCTTCTCGCGCAAGCAGACGCTGGAGCCCGACATCGTCGACCTGCGCGACACGATGGGCGAGCTCACGCATCTCCTGAACCGGCTGGTGGGCGAGAAGATCAGGCTGACGCTCAACCACGATCCGGGGCTCCTGCCCGTGCGCGTG
The DNA here is from genome assembly GCF_052168335.1 of Roseicyclus sp. Taxonomy (GTDB): domain Bacteria; phylum Pseudomonadota; class Alphaproteobacteria; order Rhodobacterales; family Rhodobacteraceae; genus Roseibacterium. The sequence goes on from NZ_JBQLZP010000096.1 coordinate 5,056, forward strand.
GACCGGCGGCAGCTCGACCAGGTGATCATGAACCTCGTCGTGAACGCCCGCGACGCCATGCCGGACGGCGGCGAGATCCGCCTCGAGACGCGCGTCGTGCGCCTGGCCGAGCCGCTCCTGCGCGACAACGCCGTGGTGCCGCAGGGCAACTACGTCACCATCCGCGTCCGCGACGAGGGGCACGGCATTCCCGTCGACAAGCTCGGCCGCATCTTCGAGCCCTTCTTCACCACCAAGAAGGTGGGCGAGGGGACGGGCCTCGGCCTCTCCATGGCCTACGGCATCGTCAAGCAGACGGGGGGCTACATCTTCGTGGACAGCGTCGTGGGCTCGGGCACCGTCTTCACCATCTACATTCCCGTCTACGATGTTCCGGCGGATGCCGTGCCCGGCGCGGTGTCGCGGCCGAAGGCGCGGTCCGCGGCCGCTCCGACGGAGCCGGGCTCCCCCGCGCCGGAGGGTTCGTCCGGGCCGGGCGCCTCGAACGCCGGCGCCGCGCGTGCCGGGGATGCCCCTGGCGCGCACCACGGCACTGCGGCGGACGCGGGCCCTCCGCCCGGAGCCGAACGTCCCGGCACCGTCCTCCTGGTCGAGGACGAGGCGCCGGTCCGCGCCTTCGCCTCGCGCGCGCTGAAGCTGCGCGGCTATCATGTGCTCGAGGCCGACAACGCCGAGGCCGCGCTCGAGACGCTGCGCACGACCGAGGAGCGGATCGACATCTTCGTGACGGACGTGGTCATGCCGGGAATGGACGGGCCGAGCTGGGTGCGCGAGGCGCTGCACGCCTATCCCGGGGTCAAGGTCGTCTTCGTCTCGGGCTATTCCGAGGGCGACATCGAGGAGATGTCGGCGGGCATCCCGGGCGCGGTCTTCCTGCCCAAGCCCTTCTCGCTCGCCGACCTCACGGCGACCGTCGCGCGCCAGCTTCACTGAGCCCCGGCGTCCCCGACCTGGCCTCCGATCCGTCCCGCGCAGAGGTCGTCCCAGAGCGCGAAGTCCGCCGCCGCCCCCCGCCGCAGCCGCGCAAGCGTCGCGTCCGGAAGCTCCGTCGCCGGCCCCTCGGGCGAGACGTTGCGCCGCCCCAGCGTGACCGAGACCGAGAGCCGCTCCTCGAGGTAGGCCACGGCCTCGCCCAGCCGGTCGTAGCGGAACAGCCGGTCGACGCCGAGGAGCCCGTCCTCGTCCGACAGGAAGCGAGACTGCCGCCCGACGCGGGCGTGCTCCGGCGGGTCGTCGGCGAGCCAGTCCTCGCAGAACTCGGCGAAGCCGATGCCCGCCGTCGATTGCGGCCGGCCGATCCGCGCCGGGCGCGCCCTGTAGCGATACCAGCTCGACAACCAGTCCACCGGCTCGCGCATCACCGCCACGAGTTCCATCGGCGGCGCCCCCTCCGCCTCGAACAGCGCCGAGACCTGCGCGCGCCAGCGCCGGACCGTCGCGTGCTTGAGCGCCGGCGGGTTCAGGAATGCGGCGTCCGCATGGGGCAGGAAGGCCGCCTCGAGCGCCGTCGTTCCGGTCTTCGGCACGGCCATGAGCACCAGCCGCGCCTTCCAGAAAACCAGCATCGCCCCTCCGCCAGACCGTTCAACGCTTTCTTAACCGCTCGCGCAGCAGATTGGGACCTGCAAGATTCGACTTGAAATGTTCCCTTTTTGTTTGCTACCCATGACGAGAACAAGAGGCGAACACGGGCACCGCATTGCCGCTCCGGCGGCTGCATGACATAAGGGGTCAACCTCCATGGCAACGGCGAACCTTCTCGACATGACCGACCGCACTTCGGCCGACAAGCAAAAGGCGCTCGACAGCGCGCTCGCCCAGATCGAACGGCAGTTCGGCAAGGGCTCGATCATGAGGCTCGGGGGCGACAATCCCTTCAAGGACATCGAGGCGACCTCGACCGGTTCGCTGGGCCTCGACATCGCGCTCGGCATCGGCGGGCTGCCAAAGGGCCGGATCGTCGAGATCTACGGCCCCGAAAGCTCGGGCAAGACGACGCTGACGCTGCACGTCGTCGCCGAGGAGCAGAAGAAGGGCGGCGTCTGCGCCTTCGTCGACGCGGAACACGCGCTCGACCCGCAATACGCCAAGAAGCTCGGGGTGAACCTCGACGAGCTGCTGATCTCGCAGCCCGACACCGGCGAGCAGGCGCTCGAGATCGTCGACACGCTGGTGCGCTCGGGCGCGGTAAGCCTGGTGGTGGTCGACTCGGTGGCGGCGCTCACGCCCAAGTCCGAGCTCGAGGGCGACATGGGCGACTCTTCCGTCGGCGTCCACGCGCGGCTGATGTCCCAGGCGATGCGCAAGCTCACGGGCTCGATCGCGCGCTCGAACTGCATGGTCATCTTCATCAACCAGATCCGCATGAAGATCGGCGTCATGTTCGGCTCGCCCGAGACCACGACGGGCGGCAACGCGCTGAAGTTCTACGCTTCCGTCCGCCTCGACATCCGCCGCATCGGCTCGATCAAGGACCGCGACGAGGTGGTGGGCAACACGACGCGCGTGAAGGTGGTGAAGAACAAGGTCGCGCCGCCCTTCAAGCAGGTCGAGTTCGACATCATGTACGGTGAGGGCATCTCGAAGACCGGCGAGCTTCTGGACCTCGGCGTGAAGGCGGGCGTGGTGGAGAAATCCGGCTCGTGGTTCTCCTACGGGGACGAGCGGATCGGCCAGGGCCGCGAGAACGCCAAGCAGTTCCTGCGCGACAACCCCGACGTGGCGCTGTCGATCGAGGACAAGATCCGCGCCGCGCACGGGCTCGAGTTCGGCGTCTCGGACGAGGACGATCCGGCGATGATGGAAGACTGAGCGCGCGATCCCGCGCAACCGGAGGGGCGGTCCGCAGGGGCCGCCCCTTCGCGTTTCCGCGCCTCTCCTGTGGACAGGCACGGGCGGCGAATATACATCCGCTCCCTGACCCTCATTCCCGACGGACAGTCCCGCATCCCATGGCCAGCCTGAACGAGATCCGCTCCACCTTCCTCGACTTCTTCCGCCGCAACGGCCACGAGATCGTCGAGAGCTCGCCGCTCGTGCCGCGCAACGACCCGACGCTGATGTTCACGAACTCGGGCATGGTCCAGTTCAAGAACCTCTTCACCGGGGTCGAGCACCGCGATTACGTGCGCGCGGCGACGGCGCAGAAATGCGTCCGCGCGGGCGGCAAGCACAACGACCTCGACAACGTGGGCTATACCGCGCGGCACCACACCTTCTTCGAGATGCTCGGCAACTTCTCCTTCGGGGACTACTTCAAGGAGCAGGCGATCCCCTTCGCGTGGGAGCTGCTGACGAAGGACTTCGGGATCGACAAGTCCAAGCTGCTGGTCACCGTCTACCACACCGACGACGAGGCGGCGACGATCTGGAAGAAGGTCGCGGGCCTGCCCGACGAGCGGATCATCCGCATCCCCACCAACGACAACTTCTGGATGATGGGCCCGACCGGCCCCTGCGGCCCCTGCACCGAGATCTTCTACGATCACGGCCCCTCGATCTGGGGCGGCCCGCCCGGCAGCGCGGAGGAGGACGGCGACCGGTTCATCGAGATCTGGAACCTCGTCTTCATGCAGTTCGAGCAGTTCGAGGACGGCAGCCGCCGCGACCTCGCGGCGCAGTCGATCGACACCGGCATGGGGCTCGAGCGGATCGGCGCGCTCCTCCAGGGCAAGCACGACAACTACGACACCGACCTGATGCGCAGCCTGATCGAGGCCTCGGCCCATGCCTCGGGTGTCGAGCCCGACGGACCGAAGAACGTGCATCACCGGGTGATCGCGGACCACCTGCGCTCGGTCTCCTTCCTGATCGCGGACGGCGTCATGCCGTCGAACGAGGGTCGGGGCTACGTGTTGCGGCGGATCATGCGCCGCGCGATGCGGCACGCCCATCTTCTCGGCACGCAGGACCCGATGATGTTCCGCCTCGTGCCGACGCTGGTGCAGCAGATGGGCCAGGCCTACCCCGAACTCGGCCGCGCGCAGGCGCTGATCACCGAGACGCTGAAGCTCGAGGAGGAGCGGTTCCGCACGACGCTCGAGCGGGGCCTCAGGCTTCTCGACGACGAGCTTGCCAAGTTGCCCGACGGCGCCGCGCTGCCCGGCGAGGCGGCGTTCCGGCTCTATGACACCTACGGTTTCCCGCTCGACCTCACGCAGGACGCGCTCCGCGGCGACAACCGGAGCGTGGACGTCGCGGGCTTCGAGAAGGCGATGGCCGAGCAGAAGGCCAAGGCGCGCGCCGCCTGGTCCGGGTCGGGCGAGCAGGCCGATGCCGCGATCTGGTTCGACATCGCGGAGGAGCACGGGGCCACCGAGTTCCTCGGCTACGACACCGAGACGGCGGAAGGCGTGATCCACGCGCTGGTGAAGGGCGGCGCGCGGGCGAACGCGGGCCACGCGGGCGACAGCCTGACCATCGTGGTCAACCAGTCGCCCTTCTACGCGGAATCGGGCGGGCAGGTCGGCGACACCGGCATCATCCGCACCGAGACGGGCGAGGCGCGCGTGACCGACACGAAGAAGGTCGCGGGCGTCTTCCTGCACATGGCCGAGGTCACGAAGGGCGAGATCGCGCCGGGCCAAGCCGCGCAGCTCATCGTGGATCACGACCGCCGCACGACGATCCGCGCGAACCACTCCGCCACGCACCTCCTGCACGAGGCGCTGCGACGCGCGCTCGGCGATCACGTCGCGCAGCGGGGCAGCCTCAACGCGCCCGACCGGCTGCGCTTCGACTTCAGCCACACCAAGGCGATGACGCCCGACGAGCTGCGGACGGTGGAGCGCGAGGTCAACGACTTCATCCGCCAGAACGCGCCGGTGGAGACGCGGATCATGACGCCCGACGCCGCGCGGGAGCTTGGGGCGCAGGCGCTCTTCGGCGAGAAATACGGCGACGAGGTGCGCGTCGTCTCGATGGGCGCGCAGGACGGCTCGGGCAAGGGGCGCGACGGGCGCACCTATTCGATCGAGCTCTGCGGCGGGACGCATGTGCGCCAGACCGGCGACATCGGCCTCTTCGTGGCGCTCGGCGACAGCGCGTCCTCGGCCGGCGTGCGCCGGATCGAGGCGCTGACCGGCCCCGCGGCCTTCGAATACCTGGCCGAGCAGGACCGCCGCATGGCCGCGCTCGCCCAGGAGGTCAACGCGACGCCCGCCGAGGTTCTCGACCGCGTCCGCGCGCTGAAGGACGAGCGCCGGAAGCTCGAGAACGAGGTGGCGCAGCTCCGCCAGCAGCTCGCGCTCGCGGGCGGCGGGGCGTCGGAGGGGCCGGCCGTCGAGACGGTGAACGGCATCCCCTTCCTCGCGCAGTCGCTGAAGGGCGTGAACGGCAAGGACCTCGCGGGCCTCATCGACGCGCACAAGGGGCGCATGGGCTCGGGCGCGATCCTTCTCATCGCGGATGCCGACGGCAAGGCCGCCGTCGCGGCGGGCGTCACCGACGACCTGACCGCCCGCGTCTCGGCCGTGGACCTCGTGAAGGCCGCCGTCGAGCGGCTGGGCGGCAAGGGTGGCGGCGGACGGCCCGACTTCGCGCAGGGCGGCGGCAAGGACCCGTCGCAGGCGCAAGACGCCATCGCCGCCGCGGAAGCCGTCCTCAAGGGAGCCTGAGACATGCCCGGAGCCTACTGGATCGCCCACGTCACCGTCACCGACGACGAGGCCTACAAGCGCTACGCCGCGCTTGCGACCGAGGCCATCGCCGCCCATGGCGGCCGGTTCCTCGCCCGCGGCGGGCAGGCCATCCAGAAGGAGGGCCGCGCCCATCCGCGCAACGTCGTGGCGCTGTTCCCGAGCCTCGAGGCGGCGAACGCCTGCTACGAGAGCGCGACCTACCAGGAGGCGCTGAGCCACGCGAAGGGCGCGTCCGAACGCGATCTCGTCCTCGTCGAGGCGCTGGACTAGCCGTTTCGCCCTCGCCACCGGGATGCGCCTGCGGCATCCTTCGCCCGTGACTGGCGGAGAGGTGCGGGCATGGCGGAACTGGAGAAGCGGATCGCGCAGGGGCGGGGCGACGAGCCCGCGGACCTCGTCCTCCGGGGCGGCAAGGTCCTCGACCTGATCACCGGCAGCCTGGTCGCGGGCGATGTCGCGATCTGCGGCGACACCATCGTGGGGGTCGGCGAGGACTACGCGGGCGGGGAGGTCGTGGACGTTACCGGCCTCACGCTCGTTCCGGGCTTCATCGACACGCATCTCCACATCGAATCGAGCCTCGTCACGCCCTACGAGTTCGACCGCTGCGTGAGCCCTCGCGGCGTCACCACCGCCATCTGCGACCCGCACGAGATCGCCAACGTGATCGGGGCCGAGGGCATCCGGTATTTCCAGGAGGCCTCACGCCACACGCTGATGGACATCCGCGTACAGCTCTCGTCCTGCGTGCCCTCGACCGACATGGAGACGGCGGGCGCCGAACTGACGGCCGAGGACATCGCGGGGCTGATGGGGCACCCCTCGGGCATCGGGCTCGCCGAGTTCATGAACTATCCGGGCGTCATCTTCCGCGACCCGCGCGCCATGGCCAAGCTGAGCCTCTTCGAGGGCGGGCACGTCGACGGGCACGCGCCGCTCCTCTCGGGGCGCGACCTCAACGCCTACATCGCCGCGGGCATCTCGACCGAGCACGAGGCGACGAGCGCGGCCGAGGCACTCGAGAAGCTCCGCAAGGGGATGCGCGTCCTGATCCGGGAAGGCTCGGTGTCGAAGGACCTGCACGCGCTCCAGCCCGTGCTGACCGAGACCACGGCCCCCTACATGTGCCTCTGCACCGACGACCGGAACCCGCTCGACATCGACGAGGAGGGGCACCTCGACCACATGATCCGCACGCTGATCGCGCTCGGCTGTCCGCCGCTCGCCGTCTACCGCGCGGCCTCGCTCTCGGCGGCGGAGGCCTTCGGGTTGAAGGACCGGGGGCTGATCGCGCCGGGCAGGCGGGCGGACATCGTGGCGGTGGACGACCTCGCCACCTGCCGCGCGGCGCAGGTCTGGGCCGGGGGCAGGGCGGTGACGGCCGCGGCCTTCGCCGCGCGGCAGACGATCCCGCCGGTGGGCCGCAACTCCGTCAAGGCGCCGCCGCTCACGCCCGCGAGCTTCCGCGCGCCAGCCAACCGCGAGGAGACCGACGTGATCGGCATCCTCGAGGGCAAGATCCTGACCGAGCACCTGCGCGAGGAGGTTCCCATCGTCGACGGCGACAAGCGGCCCGACCCCGCCCGCGACCTCGTCCGCATCGCGGTGGTAGAGCGGCACGGGAGGAACGGCAACATCGCCACGGGCTTCGTGAAGGGTTTCGGGCTGAAGGCCGGGGCCATCGCCTCGACCGTCTGCCACGACCACCACAACATCGCCTGCGTGGGGGTCGACTATGCCGACATGGCGCTGGCCGCGACGCGCCTCTCCGAGATCGAGGGCGGCTTCGTCGTGGCCCGCGACGGCGCCGTGCTGGCCGAGCTCGCGCTGCCCGTGGCGGGGCTCATGAGCCTCGGCAGTTTCGAGGAGGTGCGCGACGACCTCATCGCGCTCCGGCAGGCGGCGAAGTCGCTCGGCGTGACCCTGCAGGAGCCGTTCCTGCAACTGGCCTTCCTCGCCCTGCCGGTGATCCCCGCGCTCAAGATCACAGACCGGGGCATGGTGGACGTCGTGCGCTTCGAGATCATCGCCTGAGGCGTCCCTGCGGGGCGGGGGCGCGGCAATCTGGCTCTCCCCGCGGGCGTCTGTTCCGTGGACGTCCGGCGTTTGGTGTACTATGGCATACCAAACTCAACCGCAGGGCCGGAATCGATGACCACGACACATACCCCCGACATCATCTACACCAAGGTCGACGAGGCGCCCGAGCTCGCCTCCGCCTCGCTTCTGCCGATCATCCAGAGCTTCGCCTCGGCCGCCGGCGTTTCGGTCGGCACGATGGACATCTCGCTCGCCGGCCGCATCATCGCGGCCTTCCCCGAGCACCTGACCGAGGCGCAGCGCATCCCCGACGACCTCGCCGCGCTCGGCGAGATCGTGAAGCAGCCCGACGCGAACGTCATCAAGCTGCCGAACATCTCGGCCTCGGTGCCGCAGCTCGTGGCCGCGGTGAAGGAGCTTCAGGCGCAGGGCTACGCCATCCCCGACTACCCCGAGGCGCCGCAGACCGACGCCGAGAAGGAGGCCCGCCGCCGCTTCGACGCGATCAAGGGCTCGGCGGTGAACCCGGTCCTGCGCGAGGGCAACTCCGACCGCCGCGCCGCCGCGCCGGTGAAGAAGTTCGCGCAGAACAATCCGCATTCGATGGGCGACTGGTCGAAGGACAGCAAGACGCGCGTGGCCTCCATGTCGGGCGGCGACTTCCGCGCCAACGAGGTCTCGGCGACGCTGGCTGCGGCCGCGACCGCGAAGATCGTCCTGACGACCGACGCCGGCGAGGAGATCGTCCTGAAGGAGGGCGTGAGCTGGCCCGCGGGCACGGTGGTCGACGCCACCTACATGAGCGCCTCCGCGCTGGAGCGCTTCCTCGCCGAGGAGATCGAGGCCACGAAGGCCGAGGGTGTCCTCTTCTCGCTGCACCTCAAGGCCACGATGATGAAGGTCTCCGACCCGATCATCTTCGGCCATGCCGTGCGCTGCTGGCTGAAGCCCGTCTTCGAGAAATACGGCGACGAGATGAAGGCGCTCGGCGTCAACCCCAATTCGGGCCTCGGCGACCTCCTGAACCGGGTGAAGGACCACGCCGGGATCATGGCCGCCATCGAGGAGGTCACGG
>NZ_JBQLZP010000097.1:0-1168 GCF_052168335.1 Roseicyclus sp.
CGGGAGACCTGGGAAGGCGCCTTCGCGGCGCATTTCGGCTGAAGAGCGCTTGCGCGGGCAAGGACCCGGTTCTACATTTTTCCCGAGCGAAGCGATCAGGAAAGCCAGATGCCCATAACCGCAACCGAGATCGAGCGCATGCTCCGCGAGAGCTTCCCGCAGGCGCAGATCAGCGTCGAGGGCGACGATGGCGCCCATTTCGCGGCGCAGGTGATCGACGAGAGCTTCCGTGGCATGAACCGGGTTCAGCAGCAGCGCGCCGTCTATGCCGCGCTCAAGGGCAAGATGGACGGCTCGAACGGCGAGTTGCACGCGCTCGCCCTGACCACGCGGGCGCCGGCATGATCGCGGTGGCGGGGCTCGCGCTCGGCGCGGTCGCGGCGGCGGTGATCCTGCGCGGGTTGCGCGCGCAGGCGGCGCGGGAGAAGCGGCCGGTGCCGATCCCGGTCCGCACGGACGACCGCGAGCGGCGCCGCTAGAGACAGACACGGGAACAAGGGAAGGGCCCGACATCATGGACGCGAAGACGCGGATCGAAGAGACGGTGAAGGCGAACGACGTGGTGCTCTACATGAAGGGCACCAAGGCCATGCCCCAGTGCGGATTCTCCAGCCGGGTGGCGGGCGTCCTCAACTACATGGGCGTCGACTTCACCGACGTGAACGTGCTGGCCGACGAGGAGATCCGGCAGGGGATCAAGGAGTATTCCGACTGGCCGACGATCCCGCAGCTCTACGTGAAGGGCGAGTTCGTGGGCGGCTGCGACATCGTCACCGAGATGACGCTTTCGGGCGAGCTGGACCAGCTCTTCGAGGAGAGCGGCGTGGCCTATTCGAAGGAAGCGGCGGAGAAGATCCGCGAGGCGAACGCCTGAGCGGTTTCGCCGCCTGTCGGCGGCGACAGTTCCGGGTGGTTCGCCGCCCTCGGCGGCGACCGGCTTGGGTTTTCGCCGCCTTCGGCGGCGACCGGGGCGAGGGGGTTTCACCCCCTCGCGCTCCCCCGCGTATTTTCGGAAAGATGAATGGGCTGGGCGGTCACGCGCAGGCGGCGGGCGGACCTTCGGCGTGCTCGATCTCCGTGAGGCGGGCGAGCGTGGCGCGGGGCAAGGCGCCGAGCGCCACGGTGCGGCCGAGGACGAGGCCGGGCGTGCCCGGCAGCCCGAGGAGAC
>NZ_JBQLZP010000098.1:0-1301 GCF_052168335.1 Roseicyclus sp.
GGTTGCATTCGGTCTGGCCGTAGAATTCGTTGATCGGGCAGCCGAGCGCCCCCCTGCCCCAGTCGAGGAGGTCGGCGCCCAGCGCCTCGCCCCCCGAGCCGATGGCGCGGAGCCGCAGCCCCCTGGGCACCGGCGCCTGCCGCATGATCCTCAGCGCCGTCGGCGGGATGAAGGCGGCAGAGACCCCCTCCGCCGCCATCAGCCGCAGCGCGGCCTCGGGATCGAACTTGGCGAAACGGTGCGAGACGAGAGGGACGCCGTAGAAAAGGCAGGGGAGCGCCATGTCCATGAGCCCGCCGATCCAGGCCCAGTCCGCGGGCGTCCAGCCGATGTCGCGCGCGTCCGGGAACCAGCCGAGCGACAGCTCGAGGCAGGGCAGGTGCCCGAAGAGGAAGCGGTGTGCGTGCAGGACGCCCTTGGGATCGCCCGTGGTGCCGGAGGTGTAGATCATCACCGCCGGGTCCTCGGCGTCGGTCGGCACGGGGACGAAGCCCGGCGCGGGCGTGGCGAGGATCTCGTCGAAGGCGTGGACGGGGGTCGACGCGAGGCCTGTCGTCACGACCATGGCCAGCTCCGGCAGGTCGGGCGCGAGCGCCATGACCCGGTCGAGCGCGCCCGCCTCGACGATCACCGCCCGCGCGCCGGAATCGGCCAGCCGGTAGCGCAGCGCGTCCTCGCCGAAGAGCGTGAAGAGCGGCAGCGACACCGCGCCGAGCTTCATCGCGGCGAGATGCGCCACGAGGGCGGCGGGGTTCTGCGCCATCAGCACGGCCACCCGGTCGCCGCGCATGACGCCGCCCGCGTGGAGCGCCGCCGCCAGCCGGTCGGAGGCCCGGCGGAGATCGCCGTAGGTCCATTCCGAGCGTGTCCCGTCCGACCCGAGGTGGATCACCGCCACCCGCTCGGGCGCCACCGCCGCCCAGCTGTCGCAGCACAGATGCGCGATGTTCACCGCGTCGGGGATGTCCCAGGCGAAGCCCTCGCGCAGCTTCTTCCAGTTGCCCCGGCCCGAGGCCGGCCGCGGCAGGAGGCGCCGCGAAAGGCCGAGGTCAGCCATCCGCGATGACGGTCACCGTGGGCAGCGACGCGAGGTCGAGGCCGAGCGCCTGCATCGCCGAGAGCGAGAGGCGCGAGCCCGAGCCGGCGCGCCCGCCCGAGGGCCTGAGCGTCACCGAGATGGTGGTCCCGTCCGGTCCGACCACGCGGCCGGGGCCTTCCCGCGAGACGAGCGGCGTCTCGATCCAGAGGCCGGGCCGCGACGCGTCCCCTCCGCTGTCGAGGGCGTCGGATCGTGACGGTGA
>NZ_JBQLZP010000099.1:0-6761 GCF_052168335.1 Roseicyclus sp.
CGGTTGCAAAAATCTGTGCTCATGGCACTCTTACTTTTGCCCTGAAAGCGGGGCATAACGCTGGCCGCCCCTCACCGCCGGAGGACCGAAGACGGCATGAACGTGACACTGAAGGACGTGGCGATGCGTGCGGGCGTTTCGCGCTCGGCGGTGTCGCGCACATTCACGGCAGGGGCCTCGGTGTCCGAGAAGACCCGCGCCAAGGTGCAGAAGGCCGCGGCGGAACTCGGCTACAGCCCCAACGCGCTCGCCTCCTCGCTGACGACGGGGCGCACGAAGCTGATCGGGCTCATCTCCAACAACTTCCACAACCCGCTGTTCCTCGAGGTCTTCGACCGCTTCACGCGCGGGTTGCAGGAGCGGGGGCTGCGGCCGCTCCTCGTCAACCTCAGCCATGAAACCGATCCCGCGAATTCGCTCCGGATGCTGCGGCAATACTCGGTCGATGGGGTGATCGTCGCCTCCTCGACCCTGCCGCCGAGCTTCGCCGAGGCCTTCCGCGACGCCGGGATGCCCGTGGTCCATTCCTTCGGCCGCTACAGCACCAGCCCCCATGTCCACGTCGTCGGCATCGACAACATCGCCTGCGGGCGCTTGGCCGCCGAGACGCTCGTGCGGCACGGCTACCGGCGGGTGGCCTTCCTCGGCGGCCCCGAAAGCGCCACCTCGACCCAGGACCGCGCGCGCGGCTTCTTCGGCGCGCTCTCCGCTTACCCCGATGTCGAGGCGACGGTCAGCTACGCCACCGCCTATTCCTTCCATGCGGGCCGCGTCGAGATGACCAAGCTCCTCATGTCCGAACCGGCCGAGGCCTATTTCTGCGGCGACGACGTGCTGTCGATCGGCGCGCTCAGCGCCATCGGCGAGGCCGGGCTGTCGGTGCCGGAGGATATCGGGCTGATCGGGCTCAACGACATGGAAATGGCGGGCTGGCAGAACATCGACCTGACGACCATCCGCCAGCCCATCGCCGAGATCATCGAGGCCTCGATCGACCTCGTCGTGGGCACGATCGCGCGGCCCGACCGCCACCCCGAGACGCGGCTCTTCCCCTGCCGGGTGATCGAGCGGGGGACGCTGCGCCCCCTGCCCTAGCGGAACATCGGCGGCCGCGCGTCGGTCCAGGCGCCGCCGGCCTGCGCCGAGGCGACGCAGGCATGGACCGCGGCCATGGAGCGGAGGCCGTCCTCCGCCGTGGGCAGCCCGTCGCGCGCCTGCCCCCGGATCGCGGCGGCGAGGTCGACGTAGATGTTGGCGACGGCCAGCGGGAAGCCCTCGGGATGCGCGATGGCGACGCGGCTGAGGCGCGCAGCCTCGTCCGACAGGCCCGCCTCGCCCTTCTCCATGATCTGCGTGCGCCCGCCCACGGGGGTATAGAGCACCTGGTTCGGCTGCTCCGAGGCCCAGCGCATCCCCCCGGTCTCGCCGAAGACCTGGATGTCGAAGCCGTGCTGCCGCCCGATGGCGACCGAGGAGGTCCAGAGCCGCCCGACCGTGCCGCCAGACATGCGGAAATTCACCATCGCGTCGTCCTCGAGCACCCGGCTCGGGATGGTCGAGGCGAAGTCGGCCGAGACGCGCTCCACCTCGTCGCCCGCGACGAAGCTCGCCATGTGAAGCGCGTGGATGCCGCAATCGGCGAACTGCCCCGACACGCCCGCCATCGCCGGGTCGTAGCGCCAGCGCACGCGCGGATTGTCGGCGTCGGTGGCGTCGCCGTGGTGCCCGTGACTGAAGTTCGTCACCACCAGCCGCACGCGCCCGATCTGCCCGGTGCGGACCATGTGCCGCATCTCGCGCACCATCGGATAGGCGGAATAGCAGTAGTTCACTGCGCAGATCCGGCCCGAGGCCCTGGCGACGCGAACGATCTCCTCGCCTTCCTCGACGGTCATGGTCATCGGCTTCTCGCACAGGACGTGGAAGCCAGCCTCGAGGAATGCTTTCGTGATCTCGAAATGGGTGGAGTTGGGCGTCGCGACGGTCACGAGGTCCACGCGGTCGGGGCGGCCTTGCTCGCCCTCCAGCATCTCGCGCCAGTCGCCATAGGCGCGGTCCGCCGCGATGCCGAGGCGCTGCGCATAGTCGCGCCCGCGTGCGGGATCGGCGTCGAGCGCCCCCGCGACGAAGGCGAAGTTCCCGTCCGCCTGCGCGCCGAGCCGGTGCGCCGGCCCGATCTGCGATCCTTCGCCCCCGCCGATCATGCCCCAGTTGAGCTTCATGGCCATGCCCTCAGAACCCGATGGAGGCGAGGTAGTCGCGGTTCGCGCGCGCGTCGTCCACGGGCGAGACGTCGAGCGTCGGGTCGCAGTCCTGCTCGACGGTGCACCAGCCCTCGAACCCTGCGTCGAGGAGGAGCTGCCGGACCGCCGGGAAATCCACGTCGCCCTGCCCGAGATTGCAGAAGATGCCCTGCCCGCAGGCCTCGTAGAAGCCGGTGCCCCTCGCGATGGCGTCGGCCTTCACCGCCGGGTCGATGTCCTTGAAGTGCATGTAGGAAATCCGGTCCATGTGGCGGCGCATGAAGGCCACCGGGTCGAAGCCCGCATAGGAATGGTGGCCGGTGTCGAAGCAGATCTTCAGGATCTCCTCCGGCACCTCGTCGAGGAGGCGCTCGAGCTCGGGCTCGAAGTCCATGAAGCCCGCCGCGTGGGCGTGGATGCCGACGGTCAGGCCATACTCCTCGGCCCCCATCCGCGCGACATGGGCGATACGGTCGCGGAAGGCGGCCCATTCGGCGGCGTCCATCTGCTCGGCATCGGCGGGGCGTCCGGCCGTCGGCGCGCGGCGGGGCGAGATCGAGTCGATCAGGACGAGGTGTCGCGCGCCATGGGCCACCAGCGCCTTGCAGGTCCGCACCGCGCCGTCGAGGACGTCGTCCCACTGGTCCGGATCGTGGAAGGCGCGGAAAACGACTCCACCGATGAGCTCGAGCCCGTTCTCGGCCAGCGCGTCGGCAAGGATCGCGGGGTCCTCGGGCATGAAGCCGACGGGGCCGAGCTCGATCCCGCCATAGCCCGCCTCGGCGCATTCCTTCAGCACCCGCCGCCAGGGCGGGTTGCGCGGATCGCTTGCGAACTCGACGCCCCAGGAACAGGGCGCATTGCCGATGCGGATGGTCATTTTCCCTCTCACTCCTCGGGGATGGTGCGCCAGCGGCCATCCTCGGCCGAGGCGAAGGCGGTGTCGATGACGCGGGCGACGGCGAGCCCGTCGCGGAACGTGGGCCAGACGGGGTCGCCCGTCTCGATGGCGCGCAGGAAGTCGCGCGCCTCGATGATGATCTGGTCCTGGTAGCCGGTGCCATGCCCCGGCCCCTGGCAGAACGGCAGGTAGTCCGGGTGCTCCGGCCCGGTCAGGATCCTGGTGAAGCCGCGCGTGGCCTCGGGCCCCTCGGCACGGTAGAGCCAGACGGCGTTCTGATCCTCCTGGTCGAAACGGATGGCGCCCTTCGTGCCGTGGATCTCGTAGGCATAGCCCATCTTCCGCCCGGTGGCCGCGCGGCTGAAATAGAGGTGTCCCATCGCGCCGGAGGCGAAGCGCACCATCATCTGCGCGTGGTCGTCGTTGTCGACGGCGGCGGGGCCGTCGGGGCCGGGCCGCGTCTGGTGCAGCGTCTCGATCCGCGCCGAAAGCTCGGCGATCGGCCCCATCAGCGCCAGCGCGCAGTTGATCATGTGGGGCGAGAGGTCGCCCATCGTCCCGTTGGGCCGCCCGCTGGTGCGCCAGTTGGCGGGCGAGTCGGGGTCGGCGAGGAAATCCTCCGTATGCTCGCCCCGGAACCACGTCACCCGCCCGATGACGCCCCCGGCCAGCAGCCTGCGCACGAACTGCGTCGCGGGCGTGCGGACGTAGTTGAAGCCGATCATGTTGGGAAGGCCGGACGCCTCGGCTGCGGCGACCATCGCCTGCGCATCCCCGAGCGACGCGCCGAGCGGCTTCTCGCAGAAGACGGGCTTGCCGGCGGCGAAGGCGGCCAGCGCGATCTCGCGGTGGGTCGTCTGGGGCGAGGCGATGACGACGGCCTCCACCTCGGGGTCCGCGACCACGCCGCGCCAGTCGTCGGCGGCGCGGGCGAAGCCGTAGGCGGCGCGGTAGCGTTCGGCCGAGGCGGGGCTGCCCGCCGCGATGGCGACGAGGCGCGGCCGGAGCCCCGTGTCGAACACGGCGCCGACGGCGGAGAGGGCGACGGCATGCGCCTTGCCCATGTAGCCGCCCCCGATGAGGCCCATTCCGATCTCGCGCACGGCACCCTCCCAAGCCCGGCAATCCGGTTGCAACCGGTTGCAAAACTCGTATCCTGAGATTCGCTCCGTCGCAACCGGCAAACGCGGGGATCGGGGCACGCAGGGAGGAGACATGAGCGGCAACGGAGACACGATCCGGCTGACGGTGGCGCAGGCCATCGTGCGCTACCTGATGAACCAGTTCATCGAGATCGACGGCGTCGAGACGCGCATCTGCGGCGGCGGCTTCGGCATCTTCGGCCACGGCAACGTCCCCTGCCTCGGCGAGGCGCTCTACCCCGTGCGCGAGGAGATGCCGCTCTATCGCGGGCAGAACGAGCAGAGCATGGGCTTCGCCGCCGCAGCCTACGCCAAGTATCATCTGCGCCGCCGCTTCATGTTCTGCACGGCCAGCGCCGGGCCCGGCACGGCGAACCTGCTGACCGCCTCGGCGCTCGCCCATGCCAACCGTCTGCCGATGCTGATGCTTTGCGGCGACACGTTCCTCACGCGTCTGCCCGATCCCGTGCTCCAGCAGCTCGAGCATTTCGGCAACCCCGCCCTCGGCCTCAACGACGCCTTCAAGGCCGTGACCCGCTACTGGGACCGGATCACGCATCCCGCGCAGGTGATCCAGACGCTGCCTGCCGCGCTGGCCACGATGCTCGACCCCGCCGAGTGCGGGCCCGCCTTCCTCGCCCTGCCGCAGGACCTCCAGGGCTGGGCCTACGACTACCCCGAGGCCTTCTTCGCGCGCCGCGTCCACCGCATCCGCCGGCAGGGCCCCGATGCCGCCGAAGTGGCCGAGGCCGCCGCCGCGCTGAAGGCGGCCGAGCGGCCCATGATCATCGCGGGCGGCGGCGTGCAGTATTCCGGCGCCGTGGCGGAGCTCACCGCCTTCGCCGAGGCGCACGGCATCCCCGTGGTCGAGACCATCGCGGGCCGCGCCAACATGCTGGCCACCCATCCGCTCAACATCGGGCCCATCGGCGTCACCGGCTCGGACAGCGCCAACGCCATCGCGGAACGGGCGGACGTGGTCCTCGCGGTCGGCACGCGGCTCCAGGACTTCACGACCGGTTCCTGGACGGCCTTCGACCGGGACGCGCGCTTCATCGGGCTGAACGTGGGCCGCCACGACGCGATGAAGCACCTCGCCCTGCCCCTCGTCGGCGACGCGAAGCTGGGGCTTCTCGCGCTCGGCGCGGCGCTGGGCGACTACCGCGCGCCCTCGAGCTGGCAGTCCTACGCGAAACAGGAGCGCCAGGCCTGGGACGCCTACGTCGCCGGGAACGTCGCCCCCGGGAACCGACCGAACTCCTACGCGCAGGCCATCGGCGTGGTGAACGACCTCTGCGATCCGCGCGACCGCGTGGTGACGGCGGCGGGCGGACTTCCGGCGGAGGTGACGGCCAACTGGCGCACGCTCGACATCGGGACGGTGGACGTCGAGTTCGGCTTCTCCTGCATGGGCTACGAGATCGCCGGCGGCTGGGGCGCCCGCATCGCCCAGAGCGAGGTGGAACCGGACAGGGATACCATCGTCTTCGTCGGCGACGGCAGCTACCTCCTGATGAACTCGGACATCTATTCCTCCGTGCTCACGCGGAAGAAGCTGATCGTGCTCGTCCTCGACAACGGCGGCTTCGCGGTGATCAACAAGCTGCAGAACAACACCGGCAACGAGAGCTTCAACAACCTCATCGCCGATTGCCCCACCGTGCCCGAGGCCTTCGCCGTCGATTTCGAGGGGCACGCGCGGTCCATGGGCGCGGACGCGGTGACCGTCGCCAACCCGGCGGAGCTGGCCGAGGCCTTCAAGGCCGCCAAGGCGTCGGAAAAGACCGCCGTGATCGTCATGCAGGTCGACCCCTACGAGGGCTGGACCAAGCAGGGCCACGCCTGGTGGGAGGTCGGCACGCCCGAGGTTTCCGAGAGCGAGAAGGTGCGCGACAAACACGCCGAGCAGGAAGCGACGCGCATCCGGCAGAGGCAGGGCGTGTGATGGCGGACCTCTCGCGCCTGAAGGGCCGGAACTTCGTCATCATCGGGCGGGCGGGCATGGACTTCTACCCCGAGCCGCCGGGGACGAAGACCGAGCACGCGACGCATTTCTTCTCCTGCCTCGGCGGCTCCTCGGCCAATATCGGCGTGGCGCTGGTGAAGCTCGGCGGACGTGCCGACCTCGTCACCTGCGTCTCCGACGACGCCATCGGGCGGTTCGCGCTGAACGAACTCGACCGTTACGGCGTGGGCCGCGCGCATGTGCGATCGGTGGGCGGCGAGGCGCGGAACTCGCTCGCCGTGGTGGAAACCACGATCGAGGACCACCAGTCGGTCATCTACCGCAACGGCGCCGCCGATTTCGAGATGAACGTCGCGGACGTGGAGGCGGTCGACTACGCCACCTATTCGGGCCTGATCACCACCGGAACCGTCCTCGCCGCCGAACCTTCGCGCGGCGCGGCCTTCCGCGCCTTCGAGCTGGCGCGCGCGGCGGGCAACGCCGGCGGCTGGGCCTTCGATGCCATCTAC
>NZ_JBQLZP010000100.1:0-1554 GCF_052168335.1 Roseicyclus sp.
GGCGGGGGAGGGGGGGTGGGGGAAGTGGGGAAATCGCGCCTTGCCCCCGAGCGGTGGCACCCCGGGAGGCTCCGGGTCCCTCACGCCTGCAAGCTTCGCACCCCCAGCTCCCCCTCCCGCGCGGCGCGCATGGCGAGCGCGGCGGCGTGGCTTGCGGCCAGCGTCGTGAAGTAGGGGATCTTGTCGGCCAGCGTCACCGCCCGCATCGAGCGCGAATCCTCGACCGCCTGCGCCCCCTCGGTCGTGTTCAGCACGAGCTGCACGCCGCCGTCCTTGATGATGTCGACGATGGAGCGCCCGCCCTCGTAGGCCTTGTTCACCACGTCCGCGGCGAGGCCGTGCGCCTTGAGGAAGGCCGCCGTCCCCCGCGTCGCGAGGAGCGAGAGGCCGAGGTCGGTCAGGATCGTCGCCGTCTCGACGAGGATCGGCGTCTTGTCCCCGTCGCGGACCGAGATGAAGACCGTGCCCGCGTCGGGCAGGCGGGTGCCCGCGCCGAGCTGCGCCTTGAGGAAGGCGCGGGGGAAGGTGCGGTCCCAGCCCATGACCTCGCCGGTCGAGCGCATCTCGGGCCCGAGCAGCGTGTCGACACCGGGGAAGCGCGCGAAGGGCAGGACCGCCTCCTTCACCGAGTACCAGGGCGTGCGGAAATCGGCGAGCGACATGGGATCGCCCGGGATGATCGGCGTCGCGTCGTCCACGGGCTTGTGCGGCTCGGCCCGGGGGAAGGCCGAGAGCTTCTCGCCCGCCATGAGCCGCGCGGCGATGGAGGCGATCGCCGAGTCCGTGGCCTTGGCGACGAAGGGCACGGTGCGCGAGGCGCGGGGGTTCACCTCGATGAGGTAGATCTCCTCGCCCTTCACCGCGAACTGCACGTTCATCAGCCCCACGACGTTCAGCGCGCGCGCCAGCGCCTCGGTCTGTTCGATGATGCGGTCCTGCACCTCCTGCGAGAGGGTGTGCGGCGGCAGCGAGCAGGCGCTGTCGCCGGAATGGACGCCCGCCTCCTCGATGTGCTGCATGATGCCCGCGACATGCACCGCCTCGCCGTCACAGAGCGCGTCGACGTCCACCTCCGTCGCGCCGTCGAGGTAGCTGTCGAGAAGGACGGGGTTCCGCCCGGACACCACCACCGCGTCGCGGATGTAGCGGTCGAGCTGCGCGCCGTCGCGCACGATCTCCATCGCGCGCCCGCCGAGCACGTAGGAGGGCCGGATCACCAGCGGGTAGCCCAGCTTCTCGGCGGCGGCTTTGGCCTGCGCGTCGGTGGTCGCGATGGCGTTCTCGGGCTGCTTCAGCCCCAGCCGGTGGACGAGCTGCTGGAAGCGCTCGCGGTCCTCGGCGAGGTCGATGGCGTCGGGCGTCGTCCCGAGGATGGGAATCCCCGCGTCATGGAGCGCGTTGGCGAGCTTGAGCGGCGTCTGCCCGCCGAACTGCACGATCACGCCGTGGAGCGTGCCGCGCTCCTGCTCGACGCGCAGGATCTCCATGACGTGCTCGAAGGTCAGCGGCTCGAAGTAGAGCCGGTCCGAGGTGTCGTAGTCGGTCGAGACCGTC
>NZ_JBQLZP010000101.1:0-3124 GCF_052168335.1 Roseicyclus sp.
GCCTCGAACCCGCCGTCGAGCACGGCCTTCCTCGGGTAGCCGAGGAAATCGAGCAGGAAGTAGCCGCGGCACGACTGGCCGAAGCCCGTGTTCATCGAGCCTTCATAGATCACCGCCGTCTCGGCGCCGGACAGGCCCGCCGCGCCGAAGGCCCCGGCGAAGGTCCGGGTCATCTCGGCGATGCCTTCGGCGTCCGAGGTGGCGAGGAAGGTGAAGATCTCGTGCAGGTTCACGGCGCCCGGAATGTGGCCTTCCGCGAAGGCCTCCGGCGCGCGGGTGTCGATGATCACCACGTTCTCCATGGCGGCGAGGTCTTGCGGGGAAACGAGCGTGGTCGTCATGGCGGCAGTCCTTTCGGGTGGGAGGAAGGAAACGGTCTGCGGCGGCCCTCAGGCCTCGGCCCCCATGTCGGCGAGCATCTTGCGGAGCTGCTTGGTGGCCGGCGTCACGATGGCGACGAAGTAGCTTTCGCGCAGCCTGCGCTGGGCGGCGCCGTGGGTGACGTAGCCGCGCGCGCCCTGGTGCAGCATCGCGTTGTGCGCCGCCGCCACCGACAGGTCGCCCGCGGCCAGGCGCGCGCGGATCACGCGGATGAAGTAGGCGTCCGAGGTGTCGTAGGGCGTCCTCGTCAGCTCGGCGACCTCGGCCTTCATGGCGTCGAGCTTCTCGCGGAAATGCTCGGGCTGGTCGGGCAGGTGCCTGTTGACGTGGCCGAGCTGGTCCTTCACCTGCTCCATCAGCGCGATGCAGCCCTCGATCATTCCGAAGGCCATGCCGGCCTGCAGCAGGATGAAACCCGCGCGAATTCTCGGGATGTAGGCGTTGATCGGGTCGGCCAGCACTCGGGCGTCGGGCACGAAGGCGTCGCGGCACTGAACGCCGTAGGTGCGGGTGCCCTCGAGGGCGACGAAATGGTCGTTCGACACGAGCTTCACGCCCTCGCCCGAGCCGTGGATCACCATCATCACCCGCTCGCCCGCGCGGGGCCCCTCGGGGATTTCGCTGACGACGGCGAACCAGGCGTCGGGGCCGATGTTGCTGACCCAGGGCAGCGTGCCGCGGAGCGTATAGCCGCCCTCGACCCGCGTCGCCTTGAGCTTCATCGTCTCGATCCCGAAGAGCGTCTTCATCGGGTTCGACAGGCCCGTGCCGCCGAGGATCTCGCCGGTGGCGACCTTCGCGCCCAGGTCGGCCTGAAGCGCGGCGTTGTCGGAGTTGTAGATGTACCAGCCGAGCGCCGACTGGCACCACATGCAGAACGCGGTCGAGAGGCACTCGCGCCCCGCGCGCGCCATGGCGGCGATCGTGGTGTCGAGGTCGAGCGCGCCGCCCGGCGCGGGCAGGTGCCGGCGGAACGCGCCGGCGGCGCCGAAACTGCGCATCACCTCTTCGGGGTAGAGCCCTTCGGCGTCGATGGCGCGCACCAGCGGCACGAGGTCCGACCCGGCGATCCGGTCGGCGGCGTCGAGCACGCTTGCGGCTTCGGGCAGGCCCAGGGCGGGGCCGGTTTCGGCGATTGCGAGGTCGAGGGACATGGGCTGCTCCTGTCTGGACAAGGCGATCCGGGGCGCCGCAACCGGGCACGGACGGGATGGAAGACGAAGGGGGGCGGCCACGGCCACGGCCCCGGGGCCGCGGCCGGACCGGTCGGGGTCAGGCGGCGCCGATCTCCATGTTCACGGGCCGGGCGAAGGTGTTGAACACCGGCGACCACTTCGCGACATGCCGGATCAGTTCGTCGATCACCTCGCGGGGCGCGTCGGCCTCCATGATCACCTTCATGCGCACGTCGGTGAAGCCGACGGGCTTCTCGGACTGGTCGCCCGTGCCCCAGACGGCGGTGATGTTGAGATCGGCCTCCATCTCGATCTCCAGCTTCTGCACCGTGATGCCGCGATGCACGGCATTGGCATGGAGCCCCACGCAGACGCACGAGCCGAGCGCCGCGAGCGAGGCTTCGGACGGGTTCGGCGCGGTGTCGTCGCCCAGAAGGCCCGGCGGCTCGTCCACGATGTAGGGGGGCAGGTCGCGGATGTAGTTGGCGTGGCGGAAGCGGCCCTCGGCGACGGTCCTGCACGACAGCGTCTTGATCGCCTTGGGATCGGCCTTGCCCTTCTCGATGAGGCCTTCGAGGCCGGTCTTGTCGATCGGGGCCAGGCAGCCTGTCAGGACGGTTGCGGGTTCACCCATGGTTTTGGTCCTCCTTCTGGGATGGGGTGTCAGGTGTCGCTGCGCAGCCAGCTGAAGCGCTTGATCGCCAGCATGCAGAGCGTGTCGAGGGCGTAGCCGATGACCCCGATGACCAGGACGGTCGCGCCGAGGCGGGCGTAGTCGAGGCTGTCGCGGGCATCGTTGATCGCGTAGCCGAGGCCCGAGGAGACGCCGAGGTATTCGGCGGGCACCAGCACGACCCAGGCGATGCCGAGCGCGAGGCGGATGCCGGTCAGGATGTCCTGGGCGATGGCCGGCAGGATCACGTAGACGAGCAGGTGCGCGGGCTTGGCGCCGAGATTGCGCGAGACCTTGAGCCAGGCCGGGTCGATCCGGCGCACGCCCGCGGCGGTCGCGAAGAGGATCGGCCAGACCGCGGCCACCGCGATCAGGAAGATGATCGCGCCGTCCCAGGTGGCGAAGGCCATGACGGCGATCGGCATCCAGCTGAGCGGCGAGATCATCCGCAGCAGCTGGAACGGCGCGTTGCAGAGGTCGCGCAGCCAGCCGATCCGCCCGATGAGGATGCCGAGCGGCACCCCCACCGCGATGGCGATGGCAAGGCCCCACCCGACGCGGGCGAGGCTCGGGGCCGACATCGGCCAGATCTCGCCCCGCTGGATCATGTCCCAGAGCCGCTCGAGCGTGGGTCCGGGGGCGAGCTGGCCGAAGGCCCGCATCCCGTCGCTCTGCGCGATCAGCCAGCCGCCGAAGGCCCAGAGCGCTCCGAGGATCCCGAGGCCCAGCATCGAGATGCCGAGGTTGCGCGCCCAGCCCTTCAGGGCATCGGCGCGGGCCCTGTCGGCCTCGGCCTCAGCGGCATCGTTCCCGGTGAAGGCCGCGTCGGTCACAGCGCCAGCACCTCTTCCCGCTCGAACGGGTTGCCGGGGTTGACCGACGGGTCGTCGAGCCA
>NZ_JBQLZP010000102.1:0-2146 GCF_052168335.1 Roseicyclus sp.
GAATTTCCCGATGCGGCTGTGGGCCGCGAGCTGCGCCCGCTGCGCCAGCGGCACGCCCGATCCGCCGTGGATCACGAGGGGCACCTGCGTCACCGCCTCGATCGCGCGGATGCGCGCCTCGTCGAGGCCGCCCTCGTGGCCCTGCTGGAGATGGACGTTGCCGACGCTGATCGCCATGGCGTCCACGCCGGTCTCGCGGGCGAAGATCGCGGCCTCCTCCGGGTCCGTCCCGGCCGAACCCTCGCCGCCCGCGTAGCCGACGAAGCCGATCTCGCCCTCGCAGGAGATGCCCGCGCCGTGGGCGAGTTCGGCCACGCGGGCCGTCTCCTCGATGTTCCGGGCCAGCGGCATGCGCGAGCCGTCGAACATGAGCGAGGTGAAGCCCGCATCCAGCGCCTCGCGGCATTCCTCGAAGGTGTAGCCGTGGTCGAGATGGGCCACGACGGGGACGTCCACGCTGGCGGCGAGGTGGCGGAACATCGCGCCCAGCACGGGGAGCGGCGTGTGCGCCCGGCAGGAGGGACCGGCCTGGAGGATCACCGGCGCGCGCTCGGCTTCGGCCGCCATCGCATAGGCGCGCATGTCCTCCCAGCCGAGGCAGACGAGCCCCGCCACGGCATAGCCGTCGCGGACCGCGGGACGCAGGACCTCCGATAGGGTGGCGAGCGTCATGGGGCCGATATCCGGCGCGACCGGCGCCCGGTCGCGCCGCTTGCCCGTCGTTTCCGCCGGGCGGTGTCCCCTGTCGAGGCCGTCATTTGAACTTCGCCACCATGTCCATGATCCCCGGAATCGTGTGGAGCTGCGCCGCGTGCGTCGGCTGGAAATACTGCTTCAGGCTCCGCTGGCTGAGGCCGCCGAGGATGGTGAAATAGTACATCTCGTAGCCCGGCAGCACGCAGCAGGGGTGATAGCCCCTGTCGATCAGCACCGTGGAACGGTCCATGATGTGATAGGCGTCACCGGGTTCGTTGTCCTCGCGCTGGAGCATCTGGAGCCCCGAGCCGTAGTTCGGGCGGAAGCGGAAGTTGTAGCACTCGTCGTGCCGCGTCTCGTCCGGCAGGCGGTCGGTGTCGTGCTTGTGGGAGGGGAAGCCCGACCATCCGCCCGCGCCGACGGTGAAGAGTTCCGAGACGAGAAGCCGCCCGACCCGGTCGTGATGCGCCGCGCCGAGGATGTGCTTGATCTTGCGGTGGGTCTTGGTGTCGTCCGAGCCGTACTGCACGAGGTCGAGCTCGTGGGCGCGCACGGCGAAGGGCGTGAGCGTCCCGGCGAACTTCGCGCCCGCGACGAAGGTTTCCGTATCGGTCCGCGCCGTGATCGTGCAGCCGGTATCGGTGGGCACGTAGACGCCCTCGGGCTCGCCGTCCCAGACATCGGCGCCCCGGTTGCCGATGTCGGCGAAGGTCTCGCCCGCCGTCTCCACCGTCACCGTGCCCGTGGCCGGGACCACGCAGGTCTCGTAGCCCGGCACGCGGTAGTCGAAATGCTCGCCCGCCTTCAGCCGCAGGATGTTGAAGTAGACGAGCGGCACATGCGCGTCCTCCACGTCCACGATGGGCCGGTTGGCGTTGTCATGGGGCGGGATGTGCATGGGAAACCTCCTCCTCAGGCGGCGCTCGGGCCTGCGTGGCCGGCGAGGAAACCGTCGAGCTCCTCCCGCGTGGGCATGGCGGGGGCGCAGCCGACACGGGCCACGACCATGGCGGCGGCGGCCGAGCCGCGCAGCACCGCCTCGCGGAGCGGCAGGCCCTCGGCCAGCCCCGAGACGAAGCCGCCCATGAAGCTGTCGCCCGCGCCGGTGGGCTTCAGCGCCTCGGTGCGGTAGATGCCGGTCGCGACCTCGCCCTCGGGCGTGATCGTGATCGCGCCCTTCTCGCCCATCTTGTAGACGGCGATCTGCGCGCCGCTCGCCACCAGCTCGCGCGCCTTGTCGAGGCCCCGGTCGTAGTCGCCGGCCATGAAGCCGAACTCCACGTCGTTGCCCACGATCACGTCGCACATGGCGCCCGCGCGGCTGTAGACCTCGGCGGCGACGGCAGCGGACGGCCAGGAATAGGGCCGGTAGTCGATGTCGAAGATCAGCGGCGCGGCCTTCCGCGCCTTCGAGCTGGCGCGCGCGGCGGGCCTGCCGCTGATCTTCGAC